>JAAXUP010000265.1 GCA_013335935.1 Eubacteriaceae bacterium
TTCCAGTCGACACCACCCAAAGGGACTAAAAGACCGGAAGAAATTCCGGTCTTTTTGTTTCCAGCGGTTATTTATCTGTTTTTCGCTTTTGAGAATATTAAAGGATCAAGTTCAAAACCTGTGGAGCAAGAAAATTAAGCGTAAAGATTAGATAATCTAAAAAGGAAGAAATTGACATCCGTAACACCTCTGTGATGTTGTCTGAACGCTTTTATTTTGGCATTGAAGGATTCAGCGGAAGCGTTGGTACTTCTATTATCAAAATAGTTAAGGATTCTCTTATAATGATTCATTATTGTTTTGGAGATCGTATTAAATGCTTTAAAGCCTGCTTGTTCCACTTTTTCATGCCATTTTGCTAACCTTGTATAGGCATAAATCTTTTCAGTAGAGGTGTTGTAAATGCTGGATAAATTTTGTGTTAAATCATATGCCTTTTTAATATCGGGAAAGAGATTAAATAAGAGGTTGGCTCTGTCAGTTTGTTGCTGTGTCCAGTTTTGTTCGTGTTTATACAGCAAGTATCGGCTCCTGGCAAGAAGTTGCTTTAGCGTATCTCCATTGCTCAGGATTTCAGGGATATAATTCTGTTTGCTTCGTTTTGATTCTTCAATAGCCTCGTTTTCTGCGTCTAAGGCTTCCCATCGGTGTTTAATACGTATTTCCTGGAGTGCTTCGGTTGCTAATTGCTGTACATGGAACCGGTCGATAACTATACTCGCATTTGGGAAGCATCGACGAACAATGAGATTCATGTTTCCAGCCAGATCCAATGTGACTTCTTCTACTTTATTGCGTTCTTTTGCAGGAAGTTGTTGTAAAAATGGAATGATTGTAGCCGAATGGGTTCCTTCCAGAATAGCTACCAGCGCACCCTTTTTCCCTTTTGCTGATTTGTTGGTAACAATGGTGTATAATTCTCCGTGAGATAGCGATGTTTCATCAATAGATAAATAAGGGCCCAGATTTTCCGGGAATATCAAGCCTTTGCTTGCATCCTGACAGTGTTTCCATTGTTTAAAATCACTCAATCGATTTCTATAATAGCGTTGTAGCTTTTTTCCTTCAACGCCATAGAATGATCCAATGGTCTGTATGCTATGTGCCTGGGTATCGGCCGATCTCTTTTAAAAAAGCCGCAAAATCCTTCGTGATTCGCGTTCCTTGTGCTACCATATCCCAATTACGATAAACGACCTTGCCCGTATCTTCATTGAGCCATCTGCGCCTTGTAATGTGTAGAAAAACCAGGTACCCTCTTATCGGGAAATCCTGTACGGTAGCCTCAGCGAAAAAGCCCTTGGAGATCAGCTTATTGTTTTGATATTCTGCTGGTATCGAGTTTATTTCGCGCAAATACAGGTGGAGTTCTTCTCCTTCTTTTTTGTAGGATGTTAATTCAAAATACTCTTCGATTGATTCAGGGAGAATCAGTTTCATTAATACGTCAAACGAGTCATTCATTGCAAAAATCTATTTTTCTGCAAAAGTCAATATTTTATCCGTTCTCCACAACTTTTGAGCCTGATCCATATTAAATCAATAAAGCAA
>JAAXUP010000149.1 GCA_013335935.1 Eubacteriaceae bacterium
GGAGAGTTCCAGTCCATCTATCAGCGCTCTGCCCAGGATTTTGTCAAGAGCATTGTGTCTTCCAATATCATCCTCAAAGTAAATGATTTCATCGTAATTACATAGGGCGCAACTGTGCACTCCCCCTGTGGATTCAAAAAGTTTAGACATTTTGTTGAAAAGGTTCATCAACTCAAAGATCCGGTCCGGATCCATCTCTATTGGAATGATTTTTTTTTCGATTCCATCAGCCACAATAGGGAAAGTTATGGTCCTTCCTCTGCCGCAGCCAGTAGTAACTGTCTTTTGAGAGATGAGGTTATCCCCCATGTAGGAAAATACATCTTCGTTTTTCAATCGGACCATGGCCTTTCCTTTTGCCTCATCGATCTCCACGTTTTCCAAATTTTCCATGGAACTGATCACACTCTCTGAATACAAGTAACCCACTGTCAATTCCTCAAGGGAATCTGGGGTACACAACAAAGTGATAAAATAGCGTCCGTTTAAATAAATGGACAGGGAATACTCAACAATTACCTCGTCTTCCAGGTATTCCTGGGTATCCTTTATTCTTAGCATTCTGATCTTTTTTGTTTTATCCTGAATTAATCTCACCGCCTGTCAATTTACCTGAACCTTTTCCAGCTGACTAAAAGTCTGCTGGCTTTTTCCGGGTAAATCTCTTGATATCTTCTCTGGTATTCAAATTATCGAACATTTCCCATTCCGGACTGAATCTTCTCCCATCGCTTTCTTCGATATAAAGACAGTCAAGGGCCTCAATTGCCTTAAATACAGATCGCTTACCGGAAGCCAGATAATCTTCAAAATAATCAGCTGTTTTATTCCCGTAAAAGGCATTGAAAGGTTCGATCCAATTCCCGAATCTCGTTATGCACCCGTCGTATTTCTTACCTTTTAGACCTTCCATCATGTATTCGATGTAATCAAGACTGATTACTGGCATATCGCAGGCGATGACATAAACATATTTGCTGGATGCATATTTAAGGCCTGCATGGATACCGCTTAATGGACCCATGTCCGGGATTATATCTTTGATCGTAACACAGGGCAGATCGGTGTAAAAAGTTGGGGTGTTGGTGACGACAATGATTTCATCAAACTTGCTGTTAAGGGTTTTAATGATCTGGTTGATCAAACGATTCCTTTTTATGCTTAGTTTTTGCTTGTCAAATCCCATCCTTGAGCTTTTCCCACCAGCGATGATTACTGCAGAACCGAACTCCTTCACCTTTTTCACCTCATTTGAATTTTGTACCATCTATTCTGTTACATAATAATTTGATTTACGCTTTTTCGAGCCTCACAGCCGATACCTTCAGTTCAGGAATTTTAGCGATGGGATCGACCACATTATTGGTCAGATAGTTTGCCGCACCTTCATAGAAATGGAAAGGTATAAATACCACATCTTCCTCAACAATGTCAGTGACCTTGACTTCGATGGTGATTTGTCCCCTTCTGGAGATGACCTTGGCTTTACCGCCATCAGTGAGTCCCAGTCTGTTGGCTGTGGTAGGATTGATCTCTACATAAGAATTCGGATATAAGGCCTCCAGCCCCTCTACTCTGCCAGTCATCGTCCTCGTGTGATAATGATAGAGAATTCGTCCCGTGGTGAGGATATAAGGATAATCCTTGTCGGTGGTTTCCGCACTTTCGATATACTCCGCTGGTTTGAAAAGACCTTTTCCTCTTGTGAACTGATTTCCGTGGAGGAACTTGCTCCCTGGATGATCTGTTGAAGGGCATGGCCACTGAAGGCCTTCTGTCTCGATTCTTGAATAGTTGATCCCCCCATATGAAGGAGTAAGGCTGGCTGCCTCATCCATGATATCAGATGCACTGTCATAGTGGTTTTCATATCCCAGTCTGTTCATGAGTTCGCTGAGGATGACCCAGTCCGGCTTTGAACTTCCTACTGGTTCAACAGCTTTCCTGACCCTTTGAACTCTTCTTTCTGTATTCGTAAAAGTTCCGTCTTTTTCTGCATAGGTTGCAGCCGGAAGTACCACATCGGCGTATTCAGCGGTTTCTGTCATGAAGATATCCTGGACAACAATGAATTCAGCCTTTTTGAAAGCTTCTTTCACATGGTTGGTATCCGGATCGGAAACAATTGGATTTTCTCCCATGATATAGAGAATCTTAATACTGCCGTCTTCTATCCCCTTTGTCATCTCCGTCACGGTAAGTCCGGCTTTGTCGCTTAATTTGACTCCCCATGCTTTTTCAAACTTAGCCTGGGCTTCCGGATTGAATACTTTCTGGTACCCCGGATAATCTCCAGGCAGCGCTCCCATGTCACAGGCTCCCTGCACATTGTTCTGCCCTCTTAAGGGATTGACGCCTGCAGATTCCTTCCCGATGTTTCCACAAAGCAGCGCCAGATTCGAGACTGACATAACGCCCTGTGTTCCTGTGCTATGCTGAGTCACGCCCATGGAATAGTAGATTCCGGCTTTATCTGCCTCTGCATACATTCTGGCGGCGCTTATGAGATCCTGCTCATTAATCCCGCAAATCGCTGCGACCTTATCAGGGGTATATTCTTTTATTACGGATACGAGTTCTTCGTAGTTTTCAGTTCGGGAAGCGATATATTCCTTATCCTGCAGGCCTTCACTGATAATGACATTCATCAACCCATTAAAAAGCGCAACATTCGTTCCTGGCTGTATTTGAAGGAAGATGTCGGCATCCTTCGCCAATTCGATCCTTCTTGGCTCTGCAACGATCAGTTTAGCTCCTCTGGCTTTCGCCTGTCTGATGTGGGCGCCGATCACAGGATGAGTCTCTGTCGTATTGGATCCGGTAACAAAGACCAGGTCGGAATTCAGGACTTCAAGAATGCTGTTCGTCATCGCTCCGCTTCCCAGAGTTGTTGCCAAACCTGCCACTGTGGATGCATGGCAAAGTCTGGCACAATGATCGACATTATTTGTACCTAATATCGCTCTGAAAAGTTTCTGGAAAAGATAATTTTCTTCATTTGTGCACCTTGCAGAAGAGAGTCCTGCAATAGAATCTGATCCGAATATTTCTTTAGCCTTTGTCATTTTGCTCGTAATCAACTGGTAAGCTTCTTCCCAGGTTGCTTCCACGAATTTTCCATCCTTTTTGATCAGGGGCGTTTTTAACCTGTCTGGATGGTTGATAAATCGGTACCCAAACTTGCCTTTGACGCATAACAGACCGTTATTGGAAAGTGCTTTGACGGGTTCAATCTCCACTACTTTGTTGTTTTTCACCAATAGATTCATCTGACAGCCAACGCCACAATACGGGCAGGTTGTCTTAACCTTCTCTACTTCCCATATCCTGAATTTATCATGCCTCTTTGGCACCAGTGCTCCCACTGGACAAACGGAAACACAGTTTCCACAGGAAACACAGGCAGATTCTGATAAACGATCATCGAAGGGAGCCGCCACGTGGGTATCAAATCCTCTTCCGCTCATGGTGATGGCGTGAGTCTGCTGAAGTTCACCACATACCCTGGTACATTTTCCGCAAAGTATGCATTTGTTTCGATCATAATAATAGAATTTATTGGTATCATCAATTGGATAGATTTCCTGATCTTTATTTCTAAATACGGTATCCTTCACGTCATACTCATAGCAATAATCCTGAAGCTTGCATGCCCCTGTTTTGTCGCAGGTCAGACAATCAAGAGGATGTTTTGAAATCATGAGTTCAAGGACCGTCTTTCTGGCACTTTTTACCCTGTCGCTATCTGTACTGACAATCATTCCTTCCGTGGCCGGCAATGCGCAGGAGGGAGATAATGCCCTGGCTCCCTGTACTTCCACGAGACACATCCTGCAATTGGCTCCCTGGCTGGGGTCCAGCAATTCATGGTGGCACATGGTGGGAACCTCAATATTCAATTTTCGCGCAGCATCTAAAACCGTGCT
>JAAXUP010000150.1 GCA_013335935.1 Eubacteriaceae bacterium
TAAGACTATGGGGTCATAGTCTTAACTGGGGAATTTTTTTCTTATAGAAAAAAGGGGTGTAATTTCTATAAGATTAAGGGGTTATATATGTGATAGGTTCATTATAAGCCTATGGGTTACTGTTTTCAAGTGAATATTCATAAAAAACAGATGAAAGCGATATCATGTTTTGTTGAAGGGATTGTCGGTTTGAAAATAATATAAATACGGAACTATTTGTATTTTTGCAAGACTAAAATTATAATTTGATATATAATATACCTATATTGATTAAACAATAATTTGGAGGTATTACCGATGAATAACGATGAAAAAGCAGGTAATGTCATTGTAAGTGAAGAGGTCGTATCGGCAATTACAAATCTTGCGGCCATGGAAATAGAAGGAGTAGCTCAAATGAGCGGAAGTTTTACAGGAGGGATTGCTGAGAAACTTGGGAAAAAAAGCAATACCAGAGGAGTCAGGGTTGTCAGAAGTGAGGAAGAACTGGTTATTGATCTCAATATCATCGTAACTTTCGGAGTAAATATCCCTAAGGTTGCGCAGAACGTTCAGAAGAAGGTAAAAACCACTGTAGAAGCCATGACGGGTATGCGAGTGATGCAAGTCAATATCAATGTAGACAGTGTTAAGGGAAAAGACTTATCAGAAGGATAAACAATCGTACCCCTGGAGTTATAATCAGACTTGCAGGGGTAATATATTGATGCAGAGAAGTCCCTTATTTCGAATAGGAGACTTTTTCTGACTAGAAGGTTACAATGGGAGGGAATTAAGTGAGTAGAAAATTTGCAAGGGAGATCGTTCTAAAAACGGTCTTTCAAATTGATTTTCAGACAGGTGAAGATATAGAAAGTTTCAGAAATTATGTAAGTGAAAATTTTGACCTGAACAAAGAGGACCAGGAATATGTGGAAGAAGTTGTTACGGGTATATTTAATAACAAGGAAGCTTTGGAAAAGAAAATAAGTGAGCATCTTGTGAACTGGAGTCTGGACAGATTGAATATGATCGATGCGGCGATTCTTCGAATTGCAGCTTATGAAATTGTTTATAAGAAGGAAATACCAAAAGCAGTAGTAATCAATGAAGCGCTGAATCTTATCAATAAATATAGTGATGAGTCGTCGTTAAAATACGTAAACGCAGTTCTGGATAAATTGGACAGCAATGAAATCAAATGATCTTTTTTTAGGAATTGATACAAGCGCCTATACGACTTCAGTAGCTGTTGCTGATGGCAATGAAAATATTATCATGGATATCAGGATTCCACTGAGAATCAAAGAAGGCAGCCGAGGCTTGAGACAGCAGGAAGCTGTTTTTCAGCATATAGGGAATCTGGAAATCATCGCTGAGAGACTTGATCAAATCCAAGGAAAAATTCGTGCAGTTTCTGCAAGTGCCAAACCAAGATGGACAGAGGATTCCTACATGCCTGTATTTACCGTTTCAAATAATACAGGAAAGTTTGTTTCTAAAATGCTGGGTGCACATTTTTATCCCACATCCCACCAGCGTGGGCATCTTAGGATTGCCCTTAAATCATGCAGCCTGGAGCCAGGAAGATATCTTGCAGCTCATATCAGCGGAGGCACCACAGAAATTCTGGAAATGGAATACTCCGGGAATATGATCAAGGAGTCTCTCCTTGGGGGCAGCGGGGATATCAGCGCAGGGCAGTTGATCGACCGAACGGGGGTCCATCTGGGATTTGACTTTCCTTCCGGGAGACCCATGGAAGATTATCTGAGGGATAAAGATATCCATAAACTTAAGGAGAAATATACCTATAAGGCTTTTTTTAAGGAAGGCAAGCTAAATCTGTCAGGAATCGAGAGTCATATCATGCGGGTTTATCATTCAAACGGTGATATGGACAGCGCAATATACAATGTTTTTATCAATACGGCCCAGGTACTTACAGATATGATCAAATATTATTCAAAGGAGACAGGTGTTCATACAGTTGTGATTTCAGGCGGTGTCGCGTCGAATACGCTTATCAAAAACTATGTTACCGATAATCTGAACAAATGTGGAATTCAAGCTTTTTTTTGCAGCAAGTCCTATACCACGGATAATGCAGCTGGAATAGCCCTTATCGCTAAAGACATGTACAAGGAGAACGGACATGAAACAGAGGATTCTCAGTGTAAGTAAACTGACTCAATATATAAAAAACATATTCAATAATGATGTGATCTTAAGAAATGTGCTGGTGGAAGGTGAGATATCAAATTTTAAACTTCATTTCTCCGGTCATGCCTATTTTTCACTAAAGGACAACGACAGCAGGATCCAGTGTGTCATGTTTCGAAATGTGGCCTCCGGTGTTCCAGGTCTCAAGGATGGTGACAACGTTGTTATGTCCGGAAGTATTTCAGTATATGAAAAAAATGGACAGTACCAGCTTTATGTCCAAAGCTGCGAGAAAAAGGGTCAGGGAGACCTCTTTATTCAGTTTGAAAAACTTAAGAGTGAACTGGAATATCTTGGATGGTTTGACCAGAAAAAAAAGAAAAAGATTCCTCTTTTTTCCTCCAGGATTTGTCTGGTCACCTCGCCAACCGGAGCAGCCGTGCGGGATATGATATCAGTCATAAGCAGAAGAAATCCACATATAAAGATACTCATTTATCCGGTTTTGGTTCAAGGGCCAGATGCAGCAAGAGAAATCTCAGCTGCCATCAACAATATCAACCGATTTGATGGGGCAGATGTGATCATAACGGGAAGAGGCGGAGGCTCCATCGAAGAACTCTGGGCTTTTAATGAGCGGGTAGTGGCTGAGAGCATCTTCAATTCCAATATTCCTGTGATTTCTGCTGTCGGTCATGAAACAGATTTTACCATAAGTGATTTTGTAGCCGATCTCAGAGCGCCCACCCCTTCTGCAGCCGGGGAACTGGCAGCGCTCTCCTATCTGGAATATACCGAGAAGTTAACGAGCTATCAAAAAAGGTTGAAAAAAGATATTGTCGGCAAAATTGACATCAACAGACTTCGTGTGAACAGGTTGAAGGTCACATATTTTTTCGACAAGCCTGAGATCTATTTCAGGACCCATTCCCAAACCTTGGATCTTCTGAGAAATGGACTGGAGACTGCCATCAGAAAATCAGTGGATGACAGAAAAATTGCGATCATGAAATTAAGGGCGGAAATTAAAGGAATAAATCCTAAGGAAGCTTTCAAGAAGGGGTATGTTGCTTTGAAAAATAAGGAAGGTACCTTTATAAGCGACATCGACAGAATCAGTATTGGGGATAAAGTGGATATCGTGTTTAAAAATGGAGTCGCAAATTCATTAATTACAGGTAAAGGAAGAGCTGAAGATGAAAAAGAACAGTTTTGAAGGCAATTTGATGAGAATTGAAGAAATTATCAAATACATCGAGGGAAATGAAGTCAGCCTGGATGACAGTGTCAAATATTTTGAAGAAGGTATGAAGCTTATCCGGATGTGTGAAATGCAATTAAATGAAACAGAGCAGAAAATATCCAAACTTGTGTACAATGGGGAAGGACTTCTGGAAGAAAAGTTTGAAGAAGGAAGTGAGTCTTAGGATGGATTTTAACTTCGAATATAAAGCCAGGCAGGAAAAAATCGATGGCTGCCTTCATCAATATATGAACGACCTGAGAGGTGAAATTCCGGAGATCCTTTCGGACTCCATGGAATATAGCCTCTTTGCCGGAGGTAAAAGATTAAGGCCAATACTTTTATATGAAGTTGTCAGTGCATTGGGAAAAGATGCGGTCAGCGCCATGCCGCTGGCATGCGCCCTTGAAATGATCCATACCTATTCTCTGATCCACGATGATCTTCCTGCCATGGATAACGACGATTTCAGAAGAGGAAAGCCAACCAATCATAAGGTGTATGGTGAAGATATTGCTATACTTTCCGGTGATGGTCT
>JAAXUP010000068.1 GCA_013335935.1 Eubacteriaceae bacterium
CCATATGAAGCAGCCTGTCTGATTCCTCCTGGGCCAGTTTTCTTACTGGCACTCCTGTCCAGCTGGAGATGATCTGAGCAATTTCTTCAGCGCCAACTTCTCCCCCTGTGCCGATATTGTTTTTCTGCTTCCAGGATTCTTTTAATGTTTTAAGATCTTCCTTCAGCTTGTTTTCCTTGTCCCTGATTTCAGCTGCCTTCTCATAATCCTGGGATGCGACAGCTTCCTCTTTTTCCTGCTCGCATTTTTCGATTTTTCCCTCGATCACTTTCATATCTGGCGGAGCTGTCAGTATGTTTAATCGGACCTTTGAAGCGGCCTCATCAATCAAATCAATGGCTTTGTCCGGAAGAAACCTGTCGTTGATATAACGATCAGACAATTCAACCGCTGCTTTCAATCCTTCATCGGTGATGGTTACCTTATGGTGAGCTTCGTATTTATCCCTCAGGCCTTTCAGGATCTCTAAGGCTTCTTCTTTTGAAGGTTCTCCAACTTCTACTGGCATGAATCTTCTTTCCAGGGCAGCATCTTTTTCCACATGCTTTCTGTACTCATCAAGGGTGGTCGCGCCTATCGCCTGGAGTTCTCCTCTTGCCAGTGCAGGTTTTAATATATTGGAAGCATCGATGGCACCTTCCGCCGCACCTGCTCCGATGATGGTATGCATCTCGTCAATGAACAGCAGGATGTTGTCCGCCTCGCGGATTTCTTCCATGACGTTTTTTAATCGGTCTTCAAATTCTCCCCGATATTTCGCTCCGGCTACCATGGAGGAAAGATCCAGGGATACCACCCTTTTATCCTTAAGATTTTCAGGAATATTTCCAGCTACGATTTTTTGGGCAAGACCTTCGGCTATGGCCGTTTTTCCAACACCGGGTTCACCGATCAGGACAGGATTATTTTTGGTTCTTCGTGACAGGATTTGAATTACCCGCTCAATTTCCTTTTCCCTTCCGATTACCGGATCAAGCCGTCCTTCCCTTGCCATTTCCGTCAGATCCCTGCCGTATTTATCAAGATTCGGCGTACTGCTCGACTTGGCCTGAGCTGCCTTGGGGCTTGATGAAGGGGTAGCATTCATCAGGTTGACGATTTCTTCTCTGATTTTCTCAAAATCAAGTCCCTGATCGCTCAAAATCTTTGCACCTACACCTTCTCCTTCCCTTGCAAGACCCAGAAGAATATGCTCTGTCCCAATATAGCTCTGATTCAAGGCTCTCGCCTCCATGAGACTAAGTTCCAGTATTTTCTTTGTCCGGGGAGTGTACCCGATAATGTCATTGACTGGCTCCTCGCCCTTCCCTAAAAGGGTTTCAATTTCCTTATACACTTTATCATATTGTACGCCGAGATTTTTAAGAGCGATGGCAGCAATGCCTTCCCCTTCTCTGATGAGGCCCAGAAGCAGGTGCTCCGAGCCGATATAATTGTGATACAGTTTTTTTGCTTCCTCCTGTGATAAAAGCAGTACTTTCTGCGCTTTATCTGTGAATCTTCCAAATATTGCCATATTATCCCTCCTAATTGGTTTTAAGACATTCCCGGATATATTCTGCTCTCAGCGTATCGCTGTTATTTGTATTTAAATCTTCTCCGTATAGATCAGCCAAAATCCCTGGCTGTATGTTTGTCATCAGTCCATTGACCACCTTTATATCCAGGTTGATGATATCAAGGTCGGAACCAAGCCTGACCAGTGATAAAAGCTTCATACTTTCCTCAGTATCGATTTTTCTGGCACTGGAAAGCACTCCATAAGCCCTATAAATTTTATCTTCCAGGTAAACCCGGTTATTATTGAGGATCTCATACCTTAGTTCTCTCTCTTTTTTAATGATTTCCTTTGACACGTCATGGAGAGTGTTGATCGTCTCCAGTTCGGTCACTCCCAGTGTGTTTTGATTGGAAATCTGATAAAGATCCCCAAGAGCCTGGGTACCTTCCCCGTATAAACCTCTGATCGTCAGACCGAATTTTCCCAAAGTCACTACCATTGTGTTTATTTGATCGCTAAGAGTCAAAGAAGGAAGATGGAGCATTACAGAGGCTCTCATCCCTGTTCCCACATTTGTTGGACAAGCGGTCAGGTAGCCAAACTTTTCATGGAAAGAAAAATCGATACATTCTTCCAGCACATCATCCACCATATTCGCCAGTTCATAAGTGCTGTGAAGCTGGAAACCCTCTTTTATGCATTGTATCCGGATATGATCCTCTTCATTGACCATTATGCTAATTTCATCATCTGCGCTGATAAAAACAGCCGCATATTTATTTGAGCCCAACTCAGGACTTGTCAGGTGCTTCTCCACAAGCATTTTCCTGTTGACTTTATCGATGCTGTCAATCTGGATCATCGTGAATTTTTTCTCCAGCTGATTTACTTTCATCAAACATCTCTCGACCATATCGACAATCATTTTGGCCTTAAAGTCTGGTATCAGCAAGGAAAATGGCATGTTTTTTACATTTCTTGCCAATCTGATCCTGGAACTTATCACAATATCCTTGTCTTTTTCTTCATTGCTCCAAGCCACAAGATGCACCTCCCATCCTTATTTTACTTCTTCAGGTTCCTCGATTGCTGAGTTCATTAGTTTGATTTTATCTCGGTATACCGCTGCCTGTTCATAATCTTCCCGTTCGATCGCTTTTTTCAGTTTATAGCTCAAATCCTCAATGTCTCTCTTAAGTTTGAGCTTCATTCCCCCGTGTCTGATGATTTTTCCCGTGTGTCGTTCTTTTCCATGCATCCTTTTAATCAGAGGTTTTAGCAGGGGTTCAAAAGAATCATAACAATTCTCGCAACCTAGTTTCCCATATTTCTTAAATGCTTCAAAGCTCATGCCGCAGCTGTCGCATGCCGCGTAATCATCGTTACTGACGTCCTGAACGGGAGCGCTTCCCACTCCAATAAAATTTGTGATAAAATTTTTAAGACTGAAGGCATTATTATAGACTTCCTGAAGCGATGTGCACTGGTCACATAAGTGAACTTCCTTTTTTTCTCCGTTAATAATTTTTGTGATATGTACAGAGGCAGGTCTTTCTTTGCAATTGTCGCAAAGCATACGTAACCCTCCTTTCCTACTTTTCATCTCTGAAACTCAATATGGTCTTGTAGACCACACCACGATTTAGCTCTAAAAGAGCAGCGATCTTTCTTATTGAAAATACACTCATATCATTTAATGCCAGTATGAGTTTATCTCTATGTCCTATATTTTCTTTATACCCAAGTTCATTTAATCTAATATTATTTTTAATCAGATACTCATTAATCATGCGGATCACCCTGATTTCCAGGTTATCCTCATGATCCATAAAAGCATCATTATTTTCCTTTGAGGAATATTCCATGAACTTTCTTAACGCTTCTTCCAGCTGTCCGGAGAAAAGCTGAAGTATCCTATCGGCTCTTATCATCCGGTCCTGCATGCTTTGTACATATTCACAGTAGCTGCTCCATTTATACTGGCAGCGTCCCTTAGCATAACCATCGCGAACTGGATTATTATGTATGAACCTGATGGCTTCAAGAAGATATTTCTCATTTTCAATGCACTCGCTTTTAAATCTGTCATAAAACACCTGTCCAGCTGAGTGATACTTCCTGTTGAAATAAGCCGCATAGGATATATTTATCCTCTTCATCACATTGGAAATGTCCTCAGTAGTATCCTCAACAATGAAGTGTGCATGGTCATCAAGAACGCAGTAGGCATAAAGACTGATCACATTCTCATCAAGTATTTTCTTCACCGTTACCAGAATTTTTTGCTTGTCTTCATCATCATTGAAGATATTTCTTCTTGCATTGCCCCTTATCATGACATGATAAAAATTGCTTTTGCTTTGTTCTCTGGGACTCCTTGCCATTTTGCTCACCTTCCAGATACAAGTTTTACACTTTGTTGACAGCAGGGACGGTTCTTTTTGTCATTCTTGATTTTATTGTAGCACTTTTTGGAAGAAAGTAAAGCGTTTTTTGGGCTAGGTGATTAGCAGTTAGCAATTAGCTTAAATGCTTCTGTTTTTCGCCAACCACCTAACCACCTAGTCACCCAACCACCCAAAAAAACAAAAGAGACCTAAAACATTTAAGTCTTAAGTCTCTTCAATACTTGTTAGCAATTAGCTTTTAGCGTTTAGCTGTTAGCTTTTAGCTTTTAGCTGTCAGCTATTCACCTAGAGGCTAATTGCTGACAGCTAATTATGATTCTCGTTCTTATTCGCTGCGGCAATGACCTTTTCAGCGATCATTGGCGGGAGTTCCTCGTATCTGGCAAATTCCATGGCGAAGTCCCCTCTCGCCTGGGTCATGGACCTGAGTTCTGTCGCATATTTAAACATTTCAGATAAAGGCGCTTCAGCAATTACCTTCTGCTTCCCACCCTTAACAGGCTCCATACCAAGGATTCTTCCTCTTTTTTTATTAAGATCACCCATGATGTCTCCCATATAGTCTTCTGGTACAGTGATTTCCACTTTGTATATCGGTTCCAGGATCACTGGATTTGCATCCTTCATTCCTTTTTTATAAGCCTGGGACGCTGCCATCTTAAAGGACATCTCGTCTGAATCCACCGCATGGTATGATCCGTCAAACAGGGTAGCCTTAATTCCCACTGCAGGGAACTTGGCCAGCACACCTTCTTTGATGCAATCTCGAAGGCCCTTTTCAACGGCTGGAATAAAGTTTCTTGGAACAGATCCTCCCACGACTTTGTCTACAAATTCAAAGTCGATATCCGTATCGCCGATGGGCTCAAAGTCCACAAATATATGACCAAATTGGCCTCTTCCACCCGACTGTTTCTTATGCTTTCCTTCGGCAGTGGCCTTTTTCTTTATGGTTTCCCTGTATGGAATCTTCGGATCAGCCAATGTCACATCCACCCCAAACTTGGCTTTAAGCTTCTCTGTGATGATTTCTATATGCATTTCTCCAAGTCCGGATAGAAGGGTTTGTTTGGTTTCAGTATTTCTTTCCACATGAAGAGTCCTGTCCTCTTCCTGCAGTTTGTGGAGTCCATTTCCGATTTTGTCTTCATCCCCCTTGGATTTTGGTTCAACTCCCAAAGAAATCACCGGTTTTGGAAATTCAATGCTTTCGAATATTACAGGATCTTTAGGGTCACACAAGGTATCCCCTGTGACTGTATCCGCTAACTTGGAGAAGGCGCCAATATCTCCCGCTTCCATTTTTTGGATTTCCATTTGTTTCTTTCCTCTGAGGACATAAATGTGATTGATTTTTTCCTTTTTATTTTTGGTTGTGTTGATAAGCTCCAATCCTGGAGTCAGGGTTCCTGAAATCACCTTGAATAAAGACAATCTTCCTACATAGGGATCGGCAATTGTTTTGAATACAAACACGGACAATGGATCCGCACTGTTGTAATTCTTAATAACCATTTCCCCTGTTTTTACGCTTTTTGCCGGCTCGCCTTTTGTATCCTCAGGTGATGGAAAAAACTCGATAATCATATTCATTAAGGTCTCGATCCCTGTATTTTTTGTGCCGGATGTACAGAGTACCGGAATAAGATCCCCTTCAAGAACACCTTTCCTTAAGCCCCTGTGTACCTCTTCATCGGTGAGCTCTACCCCTTCAAAATACTTTTCCATAAGTTCATCAGTAGCCTGAGCAACCGATTCAATAATCATTTCACGGTATGGCTGGATTTCTGCTTTTAAATCTTCCGGGATTTGTATGTCCACACAAGTATCCCCGATCCTTTCCCTTCCGTTCATATCTATAACATTAAGAACCCCTTTAAAACCTAACCCTTCTCCGTAGGGAAGTTCAAAAGGGACTACCTTGTTCCCAAATTTCTCTTTTAAATTGTTCATTACATTCTCAAATTTAACATTTTCCCTGTCCATTTTGTTTACAACAATGATAGCAGGAATATTTTTTTCAGCAATATGTTCCCATGACTTTTCAGTTCCAACTTCAACTCCAGCCAGAGCATCCAGTACAAGCACTGCACTGTCAGCCACTCTTAATGAACTGATGCTTTCACCAAGAAAATCAAAGTATCCTGGCACATCAATAATGTTGAGCTTGTGTCCTTCATATTCCAATGGTACCGTCACAGCGTTAATGGAAATAAGTCTTTTGATTTCTTCCTGGTCATAATCGGAAATAGTTGTTCCGTCCTCCACACGTCCCATTCTGTCGATAATTCCTGCATTGTAAGCCATTGCTTCTGTAAGTGTAGTTTTTCCGCTTCCACTATGACCAAAAATCGCCACATTTCTGATTTTGTTCGTTGGATACGTTTTCATATTGAGCTCCCCTTCACTTTTGGATTTTATTTTGTATACATATCCATGTTGCATGCAAAGAAACATCTGATGATATTTTATAATATTTTATTCGTTTTTTCTATACAAATAATATATAAATCACAAAAATCTACAAAAATACAAAAATCAAGTTTTAACTTAGCATTAAGAATCGAACTTCCACCACATATAACAAAAAGCATCCGGATTGGTCCCAGTGCTTTTTGTACTTCAGGTATTTAACTTGTCCCTGAGTTTTTTAATTATCTTTTTTTCAAGTCGTGAAATCGTCATCTGGGATACCCCAAGATCTATTGCGATCTCACTTTGGCTTTTGTTGTTGTAGTATCGGTCTACGATGATTTTTCTGTCATAGTCGTCCATTTCAGCAAATATATTCTTAATTAAATCCTTATCTTCTATTTCCAGCATGTTCTGATCTTCTATTCCTAATACTTCGAACAAGGACAAATCATTTTCATCTTTGGAATTGCTTATCCTCACATCCAGTGAAGTTGGAGAATATGCGTAGCTTCCCTCCATAGCCTCGATAATTTCCTCTTCAGAAACCCCCAAATGGGCAGCGATATCGGGAATAGTAGGCATTCTCATTAGTTTATGCTGAAGCTGATCTTTGGACATGTTGATTTTACGGGAGAGTTCCTGAATCCTCCTGGGAACTTTTATCAGCCATTCCTTGTCTCTGAAATATTTTTTGATTTCCCCTAAAATAGTAGGTGTGGCAAAACTGGAAAATTCAAATCCCTTATCAGGGTCATATCTCTCTATGGCATAAATTAGTCCCAGACTGGCTACCTGATAGATATCCTCAAGGTCTACACCTTTATTGATATATTTTTTAGAGAGTATCTCAGGAATGTACATAAACTCTTTGAATATTTGGTTCCTCACCTCATGGTCCTTTGTTGCAATATAACTTCGAAATAATTCTTCGATATGCTTCTTTCGGTCTTTCTCCTTTACGCTATCTTTAGCCGACAAATCCTTACCCATGATTTACTCCTCTAATTTTTTTATCATCCTTATCACTGTACCTGAGTTTTTTTCACTTTTTACTTCCACTTCGTCCATGAGAGTCTTTATGATATACAGGCCTAGGCCGCTTTCCTTTGGATTTTTTAAATCGGGAGCTGCGATGGAATCCATTTGAAAGCCCACGCCGTTATCGCAGACATCAATAATCAGCTTTTCATGATTGACAATATAATTAACCATATAGTTTTCTGAGTTTTTTCCCCGGCCATGCTTCATAGCGTTGGTGCACGCTTCTGAAACAGCAACCTTCAGATCTTCTATGGCATCAACTGAAAAGCCCATCCGATTGGCTATCCCTGACAACGTAAGCCGTGCAACACTTACATACTCAGGATTGCCCGGTAAAGTTAAGGTCACTTTCACTGCATCATCTTTTGTAAGCACATCCATTTTTCTTCTTTCCTCCATTTTTATTCAATAACGAATATTTTGCTTAAGCCTGTAATATCAAACAACCTGGCCACATTCGATTTCATATTGGCTACCTTGATTACCGAGCCTGGATACTTTCCTTTTACGCCAATGAGTGCGCCCAAGCCTGTAGAATCTATGTAATCAAGCTTCTCCATATCAAATATAATATCTCTTACCTCAGTCGAATCAACACTGTCCATTTTATCTTTAAGCATGTCCACTGTGTAGATGTCTACTTCTCCGACCAATGTGACTTTTAGCCTGTCCTTATCTTCGTTTACAACTATTGATAACATATTTGCTTTATTCCTCCCTGAACATAAGTTTTGAAGGAAACAAGGGTTTCCTTCAAAACTATCTTCTTTTTTTGCTTGTTAATTTGTTTACTGCTTTAATGAATGCATGTGAATAATTTACAGTTTTGTAAAGCGGTGAGAGTATGAAATTCTTAGATGTTTTGACTGTCTTTTCTACATTCACAACAGAATTTTTAATCGCTCCCACAGATTGCTGAACATCGTCCGTAACTTTTGAAGCGTTTTTCGTAATACTTTCCACATCTATCATGATCATTTCAATTGATTTTTTATTTTCCGCTATTATCGCATTAACATCTTGCATAGTCTTGCTTAACTTACTCAATGTCATGGCCAGATATACGGAACTTATTACAAAAGCGATTCCAATAAGCAGGATTCCCGCTTCCCATAAACTTGCATCCTGAAACATATGATTCACCTCGATCCGGTCATTTATACTGCGTTATCGTCTTCCTCTTCTACAGCTTCTTCGTCAAGCTCATCCATAGCTTCCTTGATGGTGCCTTTTGCTTCTTCCAGCTTATCTTCCAGCTGATCTTTTAATGTGCCGACTTTTTCACTAACCTTGCTGCTTAAAGTTTCCACTTTTTCCTCGAGGTTTTCTTTATATGTTCCAACTTGTTCCATGGCTTCACTGCTAAAATCCTTTACATTGTCTGCAAAGTCTTCGCTAAGATCCTTTAGCTTCTTAATTGTATCCTTTCCAGATTCCGGAGCCATAAGAATTCCGGCTAGACCCCCAATTATAGTTCCTATCAAAACTCCACCTAAAAAATTTGTGCTTTTTGACATGATAATCCCTCCACGTTAATCAGATTTATTTATGTTTTATACCCGATAATTTTTACACTAAACAAATACTTTTATTTATCGAACTTTCTCAGGCTACAAGAATAGCGCCTTCGATGGGTTATTCTCAAAAAAAAAACTCGTCGATCAACAACGAGTTTCTTAGGATTTCTTATTCTTCGCCGAATTTGCTCTCGATCAATGCAACCAAAGCATCTACTGCTGCTGCTTCGTCTTCCCCATCAGCTTCTACCACAAGGGCAGTTCCTTTTGAGATTCCGCCAGCCATGATTCCCATGATGCTTTTAGCGTTGATTTTTTTTCCGTCTTTGATAACGTTGATTTCTGATTTGTATTTTCCAGCTTCCTGTACAAACATTGATGCAGGTCTTGCATGTAATCCCGTTGCATTTAATACAATTACTTCTTTACTAGTCATTATTCATTTCCTCCTAAAATAGTTTAATATCAAGTTTTTTTAGTTCTACTTCTACCATAGCTTTTACTTCTGCTTCAGATGATAACTGAAGTGCCTTATTGGCAATTATTTCAGCGTCTTTTTGAGTGACGCTTCTTATTATCTTTTTCACCTGAGGTATGCTTGATGCGCTCATGCTGAATTCATCAAGTCCCAGACCTAACAGGATAAGTGCTGCATAGGGATCTCCGGCAAGTTCTCCACACATACCTGTGAATTTACCACCGCCGGCATTGTGAGCCGCATCGATTACCATTTTGACAAGTCTCAATATGGCAGGGCTTAAAGGCTCGTATAAATAAGATACAGTCTCATTCATTCTATCTACCGCAAGGGTATACTGGCAGAGGTCGTTTGTTCCAATGGAAAAGAAATCTGCTTCCTTGGCGATAATGTCTGCTGTTACTGCCGCAGATGGTATCTCTACCATTATACCAACTTTTATACTTTCATCAAATGAAATATTTTCTTTTCTGAGTTCTTCTTTACATTCCTCAACGATTGCTTTAGCCTGCTTTACTTCTCCAACATTTGAAATCATCGGAAACATGATCAGTGCTTTTCCAAATGCGCTGGCTCTTAAGATGGCTCTGAGCTGTGTTTTGAAAAGATCTTTCTCAACAAAACAAAGTCTTATGGCACGAAGGCCAAGGAAAGGATTCATTTCATCGTCAAGCTTAAGATAGGGAAGCTTTTTGTCTCCTCCAATATCAAGGGTCCTTATGATGACCGGCATGTCTTTCATGCCTTCCACAACCGCCTTGTAAGCCTGGAACTGTTTTTCTTCGTCTGGCATAGTGTCACTGTCCATATACAGGAATTCTGTTCTGTAAAGTCCAACGCCCTGTCCGCCATTTCTTAAAACGCCTTCTACGTCTTTAGGTGTACCAATATTACCCACAAGTTCAACCTCATGTCCATCAAGGGTAACACCGTGAAGATCTTTTAGCTGAGCAAGTTCATTTCTGAAATCTTCGTAAGCTTGTTTTTTGTCCAGATATTCCTGTTTGGTCTTTTCATCAGGATTAATGATGACGACACCATCCATACCATCTACGATAATGAGGTCTTCGTCCTTGACCTGTGCAGTGATGGTGGATAGTCCTAGTACTGCTGGGATTTCAAGACTTCTTGCCATAATAGCCGTATGAGAAGTTCTTCCTCCGATATCAGTTGCAAAACCAAGAACCTTATCTTTGTTCATTTGAGCCGTGTCGGATGGCGTCAGGTCGACTGCAATGACAATCGAATCTTCACTGATAAGACTTAAATCCTGCTCTTTAATGCCCAGGGCATTTCGGAGTATTCTGCCGCCAACATCTTTGATGTCTGCAGCTCTTTCCTTCATATATTCATCATCCATGG
>JAAXUP010000266.1 GCA_013335935.1 Eubacteriaceae bacterium
GATAAACTACAGGAAATCCGGGAGACCATCCGAAAAGCAGCGCCTGAAGCAACGGAGAAGATCAGCTATCAGATGCCCACTTTTTATCTGAATGGGAATCTGGTGCATTTTGCAGCTTTTACCAGTCATATCGGATTTTATCCTGCACCTTCTGGAGTAGAGGTTCTTAAGGAGGAACTTGCCCCCTATCTTCACGCAAAAGGTTCCATCCAATTTCCGCTGAATCAGCCGCTGCCACTTGATTTAATACGACGAATCGTTGAATTCAGGGTAATAGAAAATCAGAATAAAAAGTCCGGAGGCAAGTATGGATCAAAAAAATAAAAACCTTATCAATTATTGCCAGGGCATCCACCGCAAGGAGAACGGAAAAGAGCTTTATATGAAATATCTGGAGGATATCCAATCGGTGACTCCTCAGGAACTGATGCATATACAAAACGAACAGCTGAAAATGGGAATGACCCCAGCTGAAATGCTGATTAACGTGGATAAACTAATCAATGTTTTCTACAAAGCCCTTAGCACCCATCAATGGAAAAAACCTGAAGAAGGCACATTTCTATTTTATCTCAGGGAAGAGAATGAAGCCCTCACCAAACGCCTGGATGCTTTCAAATCGGTTATTAAGACAAAGGATCTTCATGAAGAGCGCATAGTCACGGCAACGTTTTTGAAAGAGATCCTGGACTACAACGAGCATCTCCTGAAACTTGAAAATATCCTTTTCCCGTATTTGGAGAAGCAAGGGGAAAGCTTAAACGGCCTCAAAATCATGTGGCTGCTCCATGACCAGGTCAGAGAAAAATTAAAAGACCTTATTCGTCTCCTGGAGGATGAAAAGCTGAATGAACAGGAAATCAATATGGAAGTTGGACAGTTGTATTTCAAATTATATGGACTAGTTCAAAAACAGGAAATTATCCTTTTTCCCATCGCCACCGAGCTGCTGGACGATCAGGCCTTTCAGGAGATGCACAGACAAAGTTTTGAATATGCCTTTCCCTTTATCGAGGCTCCCGATGCGCCGGAGGTTTCCACAGAACAGATTCAATATGATGGTCTGAGAAACTTATTTTCATCAGATACCGGGCATTTTGATTTAGAACAACTGACCTTGCTTCTAAATGCACTGCCCATCGATCTTACCTTTGTGGATGAAAATGATAAAGTCGCTTATTTTTCAAAACCTAAAGATCGCGTATTTCCAAGATCAGCGGCAATCATCGGCCGGGATGTGAAAAACTGCCACCCGCCGGATAGTGTCCATATTGTGGAAGCTATCCTTGAATCCTTTAAAAAAGGGGTAAAAGATGAAGCGGAATTTTGGATCCAAAAGAAAGGTTTGTTTATTCATATCCAGTACGTCGCTCTTCGTAATTCAAATAGAAAATACAAAGGCACCCTGGAGATCACACAGGAAATCAGCAAACTAAAAGCGCTGGAAGGACAACGCCGTTTATTGGAATGGTAGGGAAGGAGCAGCCATTGAAAAGAAAATCCCGGGATACGAAAGATCTCTATGCCATGACACTGG
>JAAXUP010000267.1 GCA_013335935.1 Eubacteriaceae bacterium
TACGGAACACCCGAGGAGCTGCTGGAGCAGTCAGCAACAATGGCCGAGATTCAGCGTGTTGAATTTACCGACGGGGTGTTTGAGATACCGTCATGCTTCTATGAGTTCACCCTTCGGTATAACCGGCCCGACGGCACGCAATACCCGGGCTTCATTGCTGCCAACGCCGACAAGATATTCGAGAGCACGAACTATTATAACAGGCAGGCAGACATGATGTAGTCTGTTAACGTACGGAGAGCCTCTTCTTCATGAATCGGTCGAAAAGCCGGAGGTCAACCGACTTATGCCGCCGGTGTCAGCACATGTTTATTCTTTCCCTTCTTTATAATTCTCTATAAATACGCTGATCTTTTTTAGTTCTTTTTTAAACTTTTTATTTCATTATTCAAATCATCCAGACGGGAAATGATATGTTTATACAATTCATCTGAACTCTTTTCTTTATACTGGACATTTTTAAGTTCCTGAGATAATTCATTCTGACTTTCTTCCATACTATTAATGATCACACCAATAAAAAGATTCATGATTATCATCGCGCCGATCAATATGAAACTTGCAAAATACAGGAATGGCCATAATGAGACTATCTGTTGATTTTCATTAGCGACAGGCCCGAAAATTTGAACATTCATAATATCTGTCCAACCTTCGAGTGTCAACACTTTGAACAGGGTAACAAAAGTGTGATGCAAATCCCCAAAGTGCATCGGGTCTGTCTTTCCGAAAATAAAGACTCCTATGATACCATATACATAAAAAAGTATCCCGATAAGCATAATTACATATCCCATCGATGGGATGCTTTTTAGTAATGCGCTGATTATTAACTTTAGTTTAGGGAGTATATTAATCATTCGAAATACTCGTAAAACCCTCAATATGCGAAGCACCGCGAAATAATGAGTGTCCCTGAATGGTATCAGGCAGATTGCTACAATCACAAAATCAAATATATTCCACGGGTCAGAAAAATATTTCCAGGGCTTTTTACCGTGCGCAATAATTTTTAAGGCTATCTCGATAGTAAAACAGATGATAACAAAGTCATCAATGAATGAAAGAACAGCATGGTATTCCTTTTCCAGGCCTTTATAAGTCTCCAATCCTGTAATAATTGCAGCAAGCAGTATTAACGAAAAAATAAAAAGATTAAAAAGCCTGTTACTGACAACCTTTTGCGCTATCTCAAAAATCCTGTTCATGATTTCTTAACTTTTGAAAACAAAATTTTCAGCATTGGAAGTGAAGCAAGGACAATAAAAATGAATATGATATAAATTGAATATTTCATAACATCCGGATATGCTTTTCCAATGAAGTAGCCCAGGGGAACCAATGTACAAACCCAGGTTAATGCCCCTAATAAATTAAAGAGCAGGAATTTTTTATAATTAAATACAGTTGCACCTGCAATCATTGGCACCAACGTACGGATTACAGGCATAAATCGGCCCAAAATAAATGCCCACATTCCAAAACGGGTGTAAAAACCACTTCCACGTTCCAGATATTCTCTTTTAAAGA
>JAAXUP010000069.1:0-4763 GCA_013335935.1 Eubacteriaceae bacterium
TCGACTTCCGTGTATCCATCCTTCCCACCATTTATGGTGAAAAGGTGGTAATACGTATCCTTGACCAGGCTGCCTTCAACATGAAGATGAGCGATTTAGGTTTCACCGATGTGGAAATGGAGATCGTTGAGGATTTTATATCCGCGCCTCACGGGATCATCCTGGCAACCGGACCTACCGGAAGCGGTAAGTCCACGACCCTGTATACCCTGCTTAAAAATTTGAACACTTCCACGGAAAATGTAATTACCGTTGAGGATCCAGTAGAGTATAAGCTGGATGGCATCAACCAGGTCCAGGTTAATACCAAAGCCGGACTTACCTTCGTTGCGGGACTCAGGTCCATTCTTCGTCAGGATCCTGATATCATCATGATCGGTGAGATTCGAGACGCGGAAACGGCAGAGATCGCCATCCGGTCGTCCATAACTGGCCATCTTGTTTTCAGCACCATCCATACAAACGATGCGGTATCGACGATTTCAAGGCTGATCGATATGGGGATTCCTCCTTATTTGGTGTCTTCCTCGATTTATGGGATCATCTCCCAGCGTCTGATCCGAAAATTATGTACAAGATGTAAAGAAAAATATGAAGCAAGTGTTCCTGAGAAGGAACTTCTGGGTATAAATCCAGCAGACGACCTTGAACTTTATCAGGCAAAAGGCTGTATTACCTGCAATAACACCGGCTATAAGGGCAGAATGGGTATCCATGAGGTCCTAAAAATAAACCGAAGTATGAGGGAGAAAATTTCTCTTGGATCTACCTACGACCAGCTTATGGACCAGGCAAAGCTGGATGGGATGATTCCGCTTATGCAAAATGCAAAGGACCTTATACTTCAGGGAATTACAACCATAGAAGAAACACTGGAGATAACGTTCTTCGACAAAGATTAACAAAAGAATTGGGGGATGCAATATGAAAAATGATATTTTTGAAATGCTCAAAGCAACATCCGAGATGAAAGCCTCTGACCTTCACATTACGGTAGGTCTTCCGCCAATGGTGAGAGTGGATGGCGCATTAAGGCCCCTTACCACGGCAGATGGAGTTTATCTTCCCGAGGAGACTCAGAAGATCATCTTCTCCATTATGGATGACAGACAACTGGAAACCCTTCAAACCAAAGGACAGGTGGATTATTCCTATTCCATCCCAGGTTGGGGACGCTTCAGGGTAAACGCCTACAGACAAAGAAACACCTATTCCATGGCTTCAAGGGTCGTTGGACAAAATATCCCGACTTTTAAAGATCTGGCACTGCCGGAAAGCTTAAGGGAATTGACACAGCTGAACAAGGGTCTTATCTTGGTTACCGGGCCTACGGGAAGCGGTAAATCCACAACTCTGGCTTCCATGATCGATATTATCAACCAGGACAGAAAGTGCCATATACTTACCCTTGAGGATCCTATTGAGTACTTGCACAAGCATAAAAATTCCATGGTCAACCAAAGGGAAATCGGCTATGACACCATGGATTATGGCGCCGGACTTCGTGCCGCTCTTCGTGAGGACCCAGACGTGATTCTGATCGGTGAGATGCGTGATCTGGACTCCATACAGATTGCCCTTACCGCAGCTGAAACAGGCCATCTTGTTCTTTCCACCTTGCATACCGTTGGTACTGCAAAAACCATAGACAGGGTAATCGACGTATTCCCGCCTCATCAGCAGCAGCAGGTTAAAGTGCAGCTTTCAACCGTACTTCAGGGGGTTGTTTCTCAGCAGCTGATCGCAAAAAAAGACCAGCCAGGCAGGATCGTAGCTCTTGAAATCATGATCGCTAATCCGGCTATCCGTAACCTTATCCGTGAAGGAAAAACTCACCAGGTCAACTCCATCATCCAGATGAGTTCCAAAATGGGTATGGTCACCATGGACAATTACCTTTTCGACCTGTATTCACAAGGCCTGATCAG
Organism: Eubacteriaceae bacterium; assembly: GCA_013335935.1. Classification (GTDB taxonomy): domain Bacteria; phylum Bacillota; class Clostridia; order Eubacteriales; family Alkalibacteraceae; genus JAAXUP01. The sequence continues at coordinate 1,929 of JAAXUP010000069.1, forward strand.
CATGGATTCAGCCCTGTTCTACAGCCTCGACCAGGAAACAATGAAGAAAAAATTCATGTAACAAGGGGGGAGCATTATGGCAACATATTCGTATACAGCAAAAAATTTAAGCGGCGAATCCGTCAAAGGCAACCTGGAAGCCGTCAGCCGGGATGAAGTAGTCACTCTGATCAGGGAACGTAAACTGATTCCCATCAATATTCAGGAAGATAAAAATAGAACACTAAATATGAATATCGAACTAGTAAAACAAAAAGTTAAAACCCGGGATCTGGCTATTTTCTGCAGGCAGTTTGCTGTTACACTTCGTGCTGGGATTACAGTCGTTGACAGTTTAGATATTCTAAGAAAACAATCTTCGAATAAAAAACTAAAAGAAGTTGTTGAGCAGGTTCACGAGGATGTACAAAAGGGAAACTCACTTTCTTACGCCTTTTCAAAAGAACCGAAGGTATTTCCATCACTTTTGGTTAATATGGTAGAGACCGGGGAGGTAAGTGGTACCTTAGATGATGTTATGGACAAAATGGCAACACATTTTGAAAAGGAGCATAGGATCAATCAGAAAATAAAAAGTGCAGTGACTTATCCAATAGTCGTTTCTGTTGTTGCTTTAGCTGTTGTTATTTTATTGTTAACTGTTGTAATACCTACCTTTGTCGGTATGTTCGAACAATTTAATGCAGAACTTCCATTACCGACGAAAATTTTGCTCGCTATTAGTAATAGCATAACCAGTTTTTGGTACATATACATAATTGTGATTGCTGCAGCAATTTATTTTTTTAGAAAATATATTGAAACAGATGCGGGAAGGTTGAAATTCGATCAGTTTAAATTAAGAATGCCTGCGTTTGGTGATATGAATACAAAAATTGCCATGTCACGCTTTTCTACTAACCTTGCGGTTATGATTAATTCGGGTGTGGATATCATCCAGGCAGTCGAGGTTGTTCAGAAGGTCGTAGGAAATGAATATATAAAAGTGAAACTGGAGGATGTTAAAGATGGAATCCGAAAAGGTTATGGCATTGGAATGACTATGGAGGCCAATGGTGCGTTTCCACCCTTAGTTTATCAGATGGTTGAAGTTGGAGAAAACTCCGGTACCTTGGATTATGTTCTTGAAAAAATTTCTGAATTCTATGAAGCTGAGGTAGATACCGCGATTGGACAGTTGACTACAATTATTGAGCCTTTATTAATAGTAGGTCTTGGCGGAGTCGTTGCATTCATTATGGTATCTATGTTATTACCAATGTTTGATCTATATGGAGCAATTTCTTAAAACTTTCTTAAAATTTGTGTTTGAATTAATATTTTTATGGTATATAATAATCATAAGAAACAAAAAAATTGAATGGGGGATTCATTATGTTAACGTTAAGAAAAATGCTTAAGAAAAGAAAAGGTTTTACTCTTATTGAGCTTATAGTCGTATTGGCTATATTGGCAATTATCGCATTGTTGGCTATTCCAAGATTTGCAGGTACATTAAGTGCAGCAAAATTAAAAACTGATACAGCTACAGCAAGAACGATTGTAAGTGCGGTAGCCTTATACCAGGCAGAAAGTGCAGCAGCAATATCACCGACAGTTGCACAATTAGTAACTGCTGGTTATTTGGATAAGACTCCAACATCAGCTGTTGCTGCAGCAACTCCTTTTGCAATAACATATCAGGGTGCAGCTGGAAGCGCAGTTGATACAGTAACTGGTGGCGGAAATACTTTGTACGATGCTACTCCTTGATAATAATTAGATTAATAAAATAAAGCTACAAGTTAATTCTTGTAGCTTTTTTTTTAGGTAATTGGGGGATGTTTTGTGAATATTAATAATAAACATTTTATTAAAAAGAAAGCTTTCACTCTTATTGAATTAGTAGTAGTTCTTGCAATAATAAGTATGTTGACAGCAATTGCATTAATTAAATTTAACTTTATATTGCAGGATGCAAAAGAAAAAATCGACCTATCGAATGTTTCCTATCTTAATAGTACTTCTCGGATTTATAAGATCGAATCTGGTGATTGGCCAGACGCTTCTACGGATTTGATTCCGAACTATATAAAGGAAATTCCTACTTCGCCAACTGGTGGATCTTATATTTATGATGTGTCAACCAATGAATTTAGCTATTCTGCGCCATAATCTAGATTATCCTCAGTCTAAACACTGGGGATTTTTTTAATTATAGCGAAATTTCATTTAATAAAGGAGTTTGAAGTTTGATTGAGAATCTGACAAAGGAGAAATCCATTGAATTCAAATAGTTAATGAGTTAGAATAAGTTTAGCTGTTATCTGAATAGCATTCTTGAAGTATAAACAAAATTGTAAATCGTAAATCGTAAATTTTACATTGAGAAGACCACCTAACAATCCCAAAAGGAGGAATCAACCCTTGGATATAACCATTGCTATCATCATACTCATCTACGGCCTTGTCATTGGCAGTTTCTTAAACGTTGTGATCTACCGCCTGCCCAATGAGCAGTCCATCATATCGCCGCCGTCACATTGCGGCAGCTGCAACACCCGGCTTCGGCCCATTGACCTTATTCCTGTGTTTAGCTGGATTTTTTTGAAAGGCCAGTGTCGCTACTGCGGGGAGAAGATTTCGGCCAGATATGCTCTTGTAGAGCTTCTCACAGGCACGTTATTCCTTCTGACTTATATTTATACAGGCTTAAGCTGGGTTTTACTGGTCAATCTGATACTGGTGTCGGTACTTGTCGCCATGACCTTCATTGATTACGACCATCAGATCATCCCGGATGAATTCCATATATTTCTGATCATTGTTTTTGTCATATCAAATATCGCCTTTAAA
>JAAXUP010000069.1:4773-10638 GCA_013335935.1 Eubacteriaceae bacterium
TACAAATTGGTCGACAATCTTTCCCTACACGACTCTCTTCAGATCTCTTAAAGCTCCAAATCAAATATCAAGAGTAGCAAAATAAAAATACATACGAGCAATATCGCCTTTAAATTCATTCCATGGACGGATGCCATCTTCGGAGCTTTGGCAGGTTTTGTGCCTCTTTTTCTGATTGTACTCCTGACAGGAGGGAACGGGATGGGCATGGGTGACGTGAAGCTGATGTTTGTCCTGGGGTTGTATTTTGGTCTCTGGCCAACGGTTCTGACGCTTTTTCTGTCCTTTATCTACGGAGGCTTTATCGGCGTGCTGCTCCTGGCAACAAAAATAAAGGATCGCAAGGATGCTATTCCCTTTGGTCCGTGGATTGCTCTTGCCGCCATCACTGCCCTGTTTTGGGGAGATGAAATCATCAACTGGTATGCTGGCATGTTATTTGGCTGAAAAATGAAAAGTCGATAGTTTAGTATGATCAAGGTCAATATGGGATAGGGGAAATAATATGCTATTGCTGTTTGTATTGATGATAACAGACTTTTTGCTGACATATATTGGGATCGCCTTAGGAGTTGTTCGGGAGGGTAACCCTTTTATTGCCTGGTCGTTTGATCTCCCTTACTGGCAAAGTTTGGGTATACGGATACTCTTCGTTTTATTAGTGTTTACACCCTTCGCGATACTGTATAAAATGGATCAAACTATTTATAAGAAGGTCCTGTTAGCCGCATATATCATCAACTTCATTGTCATAATGATTCATATACACTGGATTCTGACTGGACTGGGTTAATAAAATTTTACGGCATATTTCTTTTTTAAAAAAAGGAATATGCTATTTTTTATTGAATAGAAATATTGTAATGATTAACAGTAGTTACAAAAGGAGGTGCTTGCATTGGAGAAGCCAGCAGGCCCATACAAAAAAGGTTTTACACTCATCGAACTGACAGCAGGTTTGGCTATAATGATTTTATTATCATCTATGGCCATTTTCAATTCCAGGGGACTCTCGGAATTCAAGGACCGGCAGCAATTTAAAAGTCAAACGAAAGAAATCTATATGCTGATGATGGAGCACAAGAACAGCTCCATAATGGATGGCAAGAAAAGGCAGTTTTACATCTTTCGGGATAAGATCTACATGCAGACCATTAAACCGGAGGGGATCACCACAGAAAAGGTGATGTTTGAAAACGATACTATTGTTGTGAGCAACACCTACTCCACTTCGCCGCTGCTCTTTTACCCATTAGGAACGGTGAATAAGGGTGGGCATATTACATTTCAATCGAAGGGGGGTGACAAAATTACCATGGTGATTCAGATAGGAAGCGGGCGAATATATCTGAAAGAAGGTGGGATATGAAAAACAGAAAAACACAAGGATCTACCTATATCGAAATCATTATTGCCATACTGATCATTGGTCTTACATCACTTGCTTTTTTAGGATCGCTGGCCTTTATTCTGGAAGCCCTGAGGGTTGCAGAGCTAAGGTACGAAACGGTGCAGAATGCGGATGAGACTATGGACAGGGCAGTTTACGAATTATCCCTTCTGGGGCGTGAACAGGTGACGGATGAGCTTTCAAGGGTTATAGAAGATAAATATACCTCAGAAAGCCTCAAAACGACGATCTCCTCCCAAAATTGTGCAGAAGGGCTTTATCTGGTAAAGGTATCCATGAATATCAACGGATTTAAAGAAGCTGACCTTCTGCAGACCCAGGTTTACCTCAAGTGAAAGGTAAAAAGGGTTTTACTCTGATCGAATCGGTCATCAGCGTTTTCTTGACGGTAATCGCAATGACAATTCTTATACAGGTGATGCAGGGTCAGCTTTTTTCCTTTGAACAGATCAACCGGGATATGGATGGAATGAATGGAATCCGGTATCCCATGACCATCCTGGAAAAACAGATCGCAAATTCAGATAACATCTATTTCATGAATGGTGTGATGTATCTGAAAGATCTGGAGAGCCCGAGTTTCTATAATTACTACTCTCTTGGGACAGGCATGCTGTATAAGAATAAAACCGATGCAAAGCTTGCCACCATTGGTCTGGGAAGCTTATCCCAGTTTGCATCCAACATCACCGGATTTAAGGCTTTTCTCATTGATAACCGGACAATACAAATCAGTCTCAGCAGCCAGATCGATGGAAAAGCATATAGTGCGGTAAAAGAAATCAGAGCAAAATCAAAAATCTATGTCATTGATTAAATCATTCAAATTCCATGGGAAAGCTGGAGGCGTCTTGCTGTTAACTCTGATACTTGTTTTTTTGCTTCAAATACTCGTGATCTCATTAATGCCCCTTTCTGTTATGCAGTACAAGTCCACATCAAATTATCAGGAATACCTGGAGCTTGGACGCCTTGCTGAAGGCGCCAGGGAGGAAGCGCTGTCTCTTTTATATTCCGATTGGAACACACAGATAACCTCACCATGGATCAATGCGGAAAATGTAGGAGAATACAAGTACACCATCACGGCTTTGAACCTCAATGAAAAATCCCTGAATATCCAGGTACGAAATAGTAATCTTCTAAGAAGCTACAAGGCAACCATCCGCCGAAACCTCTATGAGCCCACACTGGACAAACTTGCAGCAACCCCCCTGTACTGTAACGGCGATATTACCTTAAACGACCTGAGCAAAATAACTTCCTGCGACCCCCAGGGACAGATATTTGTCTCAGGAGATTTAAATATTGAAAATATTCAAAACCCGGGTAGTTTAAAATTACTCATTTATGGCAATATATATATAAATAGGGGAATTGGGAAGGAATTCATCACCAGATATCCTGTAGTGAAGGGAATCATCCCAGCCTATGACCTTATTCAGATGGTTAATTATAAACTATTACTTAAAAGCAATTTTAGTGATAAAATAAAAGTAATAGAAAATTCTGACACGCTGACAATAGAGCAGGACACATTTGCCGACGCTGGTGCTTTCGAAATTCTGTTTATCGATTCGATTGATCATGTCAAAGTGAATAATTTTGCATTTAAAGGACTGGTGGTGGTTAATTCTGCTGAAACCTTGGATATAACGGGGTTTGACCTTGAAGGGATACTTATTGTATCCGGAAATTCAGGTTTTGACACAGTCGTTGATGCAGAAAATCTTGCCGTAAAGGGTACTGCTGCATTTATGGGCTGCAATGCGCAAAATGGTCTTGATTTATCAGTGCATTGGGATCCATTATACACGGATAACCTTTTACCCTACCTCACGCTGGATTTTGACAATAATAATGATACGAAATTCAGTTTGGATGTGTTAGAATATAAAGAGGTTGAGTAAATATTAACAGAGACCGGGGGGATGCATTTTGTTTGGCAATAATAATTCAGTCACAGTGTTTGACTTCGGGAGCAAGAACTCTAAGATGATCCAGACGCACTTCAAGGATAAAACCATTGTAGTGGACTTCTATGAGATCGTGCCTACACCGGAGGACGCCATCAAGGATGGCAAAATTGCCGATTATAACAAGCTGGTCAATATCATGACCACCATGGTTAAAAAGGCAAAGGGAAAAGGAAATGACAACAGGCTGGTGCTTTCATCCAGCGAGGTAGTTATTCGTAGCTTCGATCTTCCAAAAATGGAATACGGAGATTTGAAGGAAGCCGTAAAGTTTGAAATGGCCGTACTTCTGCCGGAAAAAATTGAGCACTACGTGGTTGACTGCAGTGTCAGCGAAGAATTTATGAAGATCAATGACGAAGGCAACGAAGTCAAGATGTACCAGGTTCAGGCTGTAGCGGTTTCCAAAAGAATCGTCAACGACTACCTGGACGCCATGAACAAGGTCGGCGCAAAAATTTCTGTCGTGGATGTCCAGTCAAACTGCGAAATCAAGCTGTTCACCAGCGGAGCCAAGTATTTTGTGGATGCTCAGGGAAATACAGCAGATGAAAAGAATGTAGCCATCATCGACTTCGGCCATCAGAAAACTTCGGTCACGATTCTTGAGGACAACAAGGTTTTTCTTCACAGGGTGCTTCATACCGGAGGACGGGACCTTACGAAGATCATTTCGGAAGCCCTTGACCTGCCGCTGGACGAAGCGGAAAACTGGAAGCATAACAACGATTTTGCTTTCCTGAGAAAAAATGCAATGAATGAAGTTGAATCCATTCTATATGATGAGATAACAAAGGTATTTCACGACATAACAATGGAGATTTACCAGGTAATCGAATTCTTTATCTCTATGTCAAAAAGGAAGAAACTCGACAGCATCTATCTTATCGGCGGAGGCTCCTTGATACCGGGAATTGGCGAATATATACAGCAGTATATAAACGTCCATACGGAAGTTGTATCCAAGCTTTCAAATGTAAACTTTAGCAAGCTCGAGAAAAGTTCAGACCTGGCATTCCTGTCAGACTGCCTCGGAGCTGCCATAAGGAGGGGATAGGGTCATGAGAGATATAAACATGCTTCCTGATGAGATATTTTTACAGAAAGTCAGCAGTAAGAAAAGAGCTTATTTATTAGTTAGAGTTCTGATATTTCTGGGCATACTGGCAGTACTGTATGCCGCCATGTATACTTTAGATCTCCAGACAAAAAACGAAACCACCAGGACAGAAGCTAAAATCGCAACCTTAAGCGATGTCAAAGCAAGAAAAATCGTCATGGACAATGCCATGGCGGAGCTTGCCAACAAGGAAAAAGTCCTTTCCACAATGGACAAGGGAAAGACAAATTTCTTTGACCTTCTGGCAACGGTTGAAGCGACAGTTCCATCAACCGTACAATTCACCAAGCTCGCCGCAGAAAACGGCGTCATGAAGGTTAACGGTGTCGCCGGTACCCGAGAAGAGGTCGCTGAACTAGCAGCCATGGTATCAAAAATAAAAAATGTTGAGAATACCTGGATAACCTCAGTAAAAACGGAGGAAGCCTTTACGTTTGAACTTACCTTTACCTATAACAAGGACGAAGGAGGTGCTCAGCAATGACTTTAAGCAAAAGAGAGAAAATATTAGTTACATTGTTAGTAGTGGTTGGAGTCTTCGGACTTTACATCAATTACCTGATCCTTCCCATTTATAATCAGTTCAAGGCCGACAGAGAAATTTTAAATGCCAGACAAACTGAACTAGCTGAACTGGAGGATCTGAATTCCGGTAATAAGCTTAAGGTAGCCGAGGCAAAGGTTGAAGAATTGGTTTCCCAAATGGATGCCAAAATGCCAAGCGATGCCAGACTTGCCAGCCTATACCTGGACATCCTGGGGTTGGTCAATCAGTCAGGTGCAACACTTGAACAGATCGATTTCAATTTGCCAGTGAAGGAATCTGAAACAGCCTTCAAAGATTCTTACTTAAACGGCATTGAGGTAAAAGCCATTGTCAATGGAAGTTATGAAAACTTTGATAAGTTTGTGGAATTGTCCTACGAGAACACCCGAAAGCTAAACGTCGACTGGATGCTCATCGAGTCAAACACAGACAGCATGACCGCAACCATTGACCTTAAAGCCTACGCCTTCCTGAAGGATGGTCAGGATCTTACCGCATACGACGAATATGATTTTGTAGAAAATAAAACCTTCGGCAAAGTCAATCCTTACCGATAAGCATTTGCTCTAAAAAAAAAATAAAATTACCATAAGCAAAAAAACTGCAGGCTGCCGCTTGTAGTTTTTTTATGATTGTAGGATAATAGTTTAAATGCGGTTAAATAAAATGTTGAAGTGTTGAAGTGATGTACGACTTATTTGGTGGTTGGGTGACCGGGTGGTTAGCGAAAAGAAAAAGTCGCAAAAGTGCGTACATAAGTGATTTAAGCAAATCTGCATTGTAACGGAACGCATGGAATGCGTTCCCTACG
>JAAXUP010000151.1 GCA_013335935.1 Eubacteriaceae bacterium
GTCCCAGGAAAAAACAGGTGAATGTTGCTGGACATTTTATCGAGAATTTCTTCACATCTTTCATTGTCGTGGTGGGTTGCATCCCAAATGATTTGTCCATCAGCATCTTTGATCTTTAAAATCATATCGCTTTCCAAAGCCGTAACGCAGATATTTTCCAGATAATCCATCTTCCATTCCCCCTGACTGGGAATATAGCTCCCGGCTACAGTTTGGAGCATGGAGATATTTTTCTGTTCCTGCTTTTTCATGACATAATCTCTAAACTGATTTTCCAAAATGATATTCGCTGAAAAACTTAATAAGGCAACAGTAAACAGGACAATAGCTGAAAACGAAATGATCATTCGGGTTCTGATTTTAAGGATCATTTCCTCTCACCGCCAAATTTGTACCCTACGCCGAAAACCGTTTTTATATATGCCGGTTTTTGGGGGTCGTCTTCAATTTTTGACCGAAGATTTTTAATATGGCTGTCTATTGTTCTGTCAAATCCCTCATAATCTTCACCGAAGACCTTCATTATAATATCTTCCCTGGAATAAACTCTCCCTGGATTGTCAGAAAGCAATTCGAGGATGTTATATTCACTCTTTGTCAGGTCGATTTCCTTGCCCCTGACGGCAACGCTTCTGCTACCATGGTTTATTTCAAGCTGACTTTTCTTGTCTGAGCTCCTATTGTTTATGGAATTTGGAGGTTCCGTTCTTCTGAGAACGGCTTCCACTCTGGCAACCAGCTGCTTTGGGCTAAAGGGTTTAAGGACATAATCGTCCGCTCCAAATTCAAAGCCTCCCAGGATACTTTCTTCATCTGATTTGGAGGTAAGCATGATGATGGGAACCTTGGAAATCGTCCTTATTTCTCTGCTGATTTCCTCACCAGAAAGATTTGGGAGCATAAGGTCTAAAATAATCATATCAGGCTGGAAGCTTTTAAAGGCTGATATTGCCTTAGCACCATCATACACAGACAGGGTGATATATCCTTCCCTGTTCAGGTAGGATTCCACCACTTCAACTATTTTTATTTCGTCCTCAACGATCAGAATTTTTTTATTCATCATCTATTTCCTTTCAAGACTCATATCATACTATACCTATGATTATACTTCTAATTATTGTGCAATTCAATATCCCGAATTTATTATAGGCAACGCCGAAGCATTGCCTATAATAAATTGTTATGCATTTACTTTAAGATATCAAAGGATTTGATTAGTTTGTACTCCTTGGATCCATTGTCTAATTCCACCATAGTATATTTAAAACCTTCGATTTTTTCGGGATCTGCTCCTGCCTGGACAATGTCTTTAGGATCAAGAATGAACACAATATCATCCTTAGAATCCTCCGGATTCACTGCCCATTCAAAACCAGCATTTTTGCCTATCTTCAAACCATAACGTCCCATTTCTTTGTGATAAGCCAGTTGGTCAGGATAATGATCCAGTAATTCAGCCAGCATAGGCAATAAATCCTTGTCTTCCATGGAGCCTTCGGTACCATAGACCTTTTCAATTCTAAGCCTGTTGTTTTTGGTATCGACAATAAACTCTTTGCTTAGCTTTGAAGGTTCAAGACCGGCTTTTAGAAACGGGCTCAAATCAAACTCCATAAAACTGCTGTTGGAGTCAAAAGCTAAAACGTCCCCGTCCGTTGACAAAAGTGTCCATCTTTCAATCTCAAAAGAAAAATTAACATTTTTTCCGTTGAATAATTTTTCAAAATTGTCTACTGCCGCCTTATTGATCGAATCACCGCTGGAACATCCTGTAAAAATAAAAATCATGGCCAGGACAACCCCTAAAATCATTAAAACCCTTTTATTACTCATAACTCTCTCCCAATCATTATCGCAATGAGTCTATTATAACAGCAATTTATGTAGAAGTTATGATTTTTTTTAAATTCTTATTCTGGCTGCCTACATCAAAAGTCTGATCGCTGTCACTGCCGTCATGAAGATGATGAAATAACGGAAAAGTGTCTCATTCATTTTTTTGATGATCATAACTCCCAGGAACGCACCCACTGCAATCGCCGGGATCATGAGCAGTGTCAAAAATGATCGATCCAGGCTGATATTATGCCAGAATAAAATCTGAAGAGGCACTTTTGTAACATTCACAAGAAAAAAGAACCATGCTGTCGTTCCCAAATATTGATTTTTTTTCATTCCCATAGCTATCAGGTAGATGCTGAATATGGGACCGGCGGCATTTCCGATCATGGATGCAAAACCGCTGAGGATCCCCATTACAGCTGGGAACCAGCCTCCCTTTGGGATGTTTATTTCCCCGCCTTTTCTCTCAATAAAAACAAGAAGGAGAAGACAGATAATAACGATCAAAGAAATAAACATTTTAAAGGTGGCATCATTGATGTGTCCACCTACAATCACACCCAGGATCAACCCGGCTGCCGTCCAGGGGATCAGCATGCCAATATCCTTCCAGTTGGCATGGCGATTGTAATAGTAGATGGCAAACAAATCCCCCACGATCAGCATGGGCAGGATGATTCCGGTAGACTCTTTCCCCCCGAATAATGCCGCCATCACAGGGATGACTGGCATAAGTATTCCACTGATACCTGTTTTTGAAAGCCCTACAAAAAGTGCGCATAAAATTAAAAATAGCCATTGAATTCCTACCATTCGCGCCTCCCTGCAGTCGTTTAGTATGCTTATTATTATACGATATCATACAAATTTGTACCAGTAAATCTATTGAAAACCCATAGATATCATCACCGGGAGTCCAGGTATTAAGACGGCGCAGCTATCTTTCTATCACAATAGCCGTTCCCTGTCCACCGCCGATGCAAAGGGTCGCAAGTCCGTACTTGGAGTCCCTTTTTTGCATTTCATACACCAGGGTCGTAAGAACTCTGGCTCCGGATCCACCGATGGGGTGACCCAAGGCAATTGCACCACCGTTGACATTCAGCTTCTGGGAATTTATTTTAAGCTCTTTCCCTACTGCAATTGCCTGAGCGGCAAATGCCTCATTGGCTTCGATCAGATCGAGATCATCGATCTTCAGCCCAGCCTTCTCGAGAGCTTTGTTTGATGCTGGAACAGGTCCGATGCCCATGATCGCAGGATCCACACCAGCCGATGCATATGATTTAATCTTACATAGGTAGTTGAGACCTAGCTCATCTGCTTTTTCTTTAGACATTATAACAAGACATGCAGCTCCATCATTGATTCCTGAGGAATTTCCTGCTGTCACAATGCCGGTTTTTTTAAAGGCTGGTTTCAGCTTGGAAAGGGACTCTTTGGTCGTTCCATACCTGGGATATTCATCAGTATCGATGACAAGAGGGTCACCCTTGCGGACAGGGATCACTACGGGTACGATTTCATCCTTAAACCGCCCTTCTCTGATAGCTTCCTCGGCCTTCTTTTGTGAATTTTCTGCGAATTCGTCCAACTGCTCCCTGCTCAATCCCCACTGTTCGGCGACATTCTCTGCGGTGATACCCATATGGTAATTTTCAAAGGAATCCATCAGACCGTCGTGGACCATGATATCTACAAGAGCAGCATCGCCCATTCTGGCTCCCCATCGCATTTTGGGAGCGACATACCCTGAATTGGTCATGCTTTCCGCCCCTCCGGCGAGGATGATATCGGCATCGCCAGCCTTGATGATCTGCGCCGCAAGGGTAACCGTACGCAGTCCTGAACCACAAACTTTATTGATCGTCATGGATGGCACTTCCTTGGGTATCCCCGCAGCCATGGAAATCTGTCTTGCCACGTTCTGGCCAAGGCCTCCCTGCAGCACATTGCCCAAAACGACCTCTTCGATCATTTCTGCACTAATCCCTGCCCTTTTGATGGCTTCCTTAGC
>JAAXUP010000152.1 GCA_013335935.1 Eubacteriaceae bacterium
ATATGATCATCGAAGATGAAAGCCGAAATATTGGAAGAAGCTACATCCCCAGGGAGCTTTTTGAATTTTTAAAGAAAGGGCAAATCGTTGTCCTGGAGGTGCCTCTTGAAGAACGTACAAGGCTCACTGCTGATGAGTACGTTTCGGAATCGCAAGCAAAATACATTCAGGTGTTTGGTGAAACGCAAGGAATACAGGCCTGGCATGATGCCATCAGTGGAAGTATCCATAAAGTAAAAAAGCGCCTTGGAGGGGAACTTCACCAGAGAACAGCCGAGATTTTCGAAAAAGCCTATAGGCACCAGATGGATACTGGCGAACTCATGGCACATGATGCATGGGTGGAGCTTTTATTGAAAGAATATTACGATCCGATGTATGGTTTCCAGATCGAACAAAAAAACGATCAGATCGTATTCAAAGGGAATTGGGATGAAGTCTTAGCTTTTCTGAAGAGTTTAAATTAAACCGAAGGCTATCAATTTATTCCCAGGAGGGGTCGCCATGGTAAGCACGAATGTAAACAAGGATTCAAAAAAAAGACTAATAATCATCTTGGCGGTTATTGTCTTGATTTTGGCTGCAGGGATTTTTATGGCCTTAAATTCCAGGTATTTTTACATCTACAATAGTATAAACACGCTTCAAAAGGTAAGCTCCTACAGCGGCAGCTTTGATATTGAAATCGGGGAAGATGGAAGCTTCATTAAATCTGCAGGAACTGGGGAAATCATAGTAGACCCTGGGGAATCTTATTTTACAGTTGAGACAAAGACCGCACTTTTCCCCCTTAAGATCGAAATCTACACTCGGGGGGAGGATACTTATTTCAGGAGCGTCCTGACTTCGGATCAATGGATCATGGGGAACCTGGAAGATTCCGGAGCCATCGGAATAACCGGGGACTACAAAGAAAAATTGAAAGCTCTTGAAATGATGGATATCTATAAGGCAGTATCCATCATGGATAAATCTGATGAGGGCGACTATATGCTCCTTAGTACAAATGACGCCTTCACAGTTGAGCAGCTGGAAATGCTTCTTTCCGGCGTGCTGCCTCTTTCTCCGGAAGAAATCAAGAAGCTGAATATTAAGGCTTATGATTTTAAATTCTACTTTGATAGAAAAACGAAAATCATCCACACTATCCATATGGAATTTCAGTCAGAAATCGATAAAGCACCGGTCCCTTTTGAAATCAAGGTAATTCTGACCGGCTACAATAATATCCCCAATATAGAAACTCCCCAAGGAATCAAATAATTTCTGAAGGGGAAAACATATAAGATATAGGTCATACTCCGGTTAGGATGAAGGCATATATCTTTTTTTGCCTAAGAGATTATCAGCTTTAATTTGCGTTTATTAGGGTATTAAGTTATAGAATAAAGGATTGGAGGGCCAAAAATGAATTATGAAGCAAATAGTCCGGAAGAGTATGTTCAACAATTACCTGAAGGAAGAAAAGAAGCGATTAAACGGCTTAGACAAACAATAAAAGATAACTTGCCTCCTGGCTTTGAAGAAATCATGTCCTATGGGATGATCAGTTATGTGATTCCCCACAGTGTTTATCCTGAAGGATACCACGTCAACCCCAAAGAGCCTCTTCCTTTTATAAGCATCGCTTCCCAGAAGAATCACATCGCACTTTACCATATGGGCATATATACCTATCCGGGTATTTTGAAATGGTTTCAGGAGGAATATCCCAGGTATGTGAAAACAAAACTGGATATGGGAAAAAGCTGTATCCGCTTTAAAAGAGTAGAGACCATACCTTATGGTTTGATTGGGGAGCTTGCCCGGAAAATCACACTGGAGGATTATCTCTTGTGGTATAAGGAAGAACTTAATAGTATGAATAGCAGGAAATCAAAGGATATCACAGCAAAAGCAAAAGAAAAAATGGATTGGTAAGAGGAGGAGACAAATGGGCTTTTATGATTATTCAGCAAAATTAATGAGCGGACAGGAAGTCAAGATGGATGCTTACCGGGGCAAGGTAGTCATTGTAGTGAATACGGCAAGCAAATGCGGTTTTACCCCTCAGTTTGCCGAGCTTGAAGAATTATACCTTAAATATGGGGGACAAGGTCTGGCGATTCTGGGATTCCCCTGCAATCAATTTGCAAATCAGGATCCTGGAAGCAACGATGAAATCCAGGAGTTCTGTCAGTTGAACTACGGGGTAACCTTTGAAATGTTTCAAAAAGTCGATGTGAATGGCCCCAATGCCCAGCCACTTTTTGAGTATCTGCGTAAAGCAGCCAAAGGAAGCTTCGGAAATAAAATCAAATGGAATTTCACGAAATTTCTGATCGATAGGGAGGGGAATGTCATTGACAGGTATGCCTCAACGGTGAAACCCCTGGAAATGGAAAACAAAATCAAAGAGTTGCTGGGCCTATAAAAGATGAACTAAGCATATAACGAACATCTCCGGAATCAAGACGAATCTGGAGGTGTTTTCTTTTAGTAAATTACAAAAATTCATACTTGTACATTTGTTCATAAGGGTATATAATGATGTCAAAGGCGGTGGAGGGTTATGGATTATTCTAACAATCTGTTAATCAAAATTTCGGAGTTTTACTACAATATGAATATGAACCAGCAGCAGATAGCAGATAAACTGAATATCTCAAGGGTGAAGGTATCAAGACTATTAACAGAAGCAAAAAACAAGGGGATCGTAAAAATCGAAATCAGTTATCCCAGAGATAACTGCATACAGCTGGAGAGCAGGATCGAAGAAAAATACGGTCTTGAAGAGGCTGTGATCATCTCATCAAATGAAAAATCAAAAGATCTGGTGTTTTCAGAAGTCACCAAGATGGCTGCCCAATTCATGGAAGAAAAGCTGGACAGCAAAGACATTATTGGTTTGGCGTGGGGAAGAACCATAAAACAGATGGCGGGAAAGGTGCAGACCATCAAAAAAGGCCTGGAAGCGGTACAGCTCATTGGAAACATTGGGTCCAGTGATGTCAGTGGGGACGTGATCGTGAGGCAGCTGTCTCAGGTGCTTGGGACAAAAATGTTCCTGCTTCCTGCACCGGCGATTGTCGATAATGTACATATAAGAGATGCCATCATGAGTGACGGAAACATAAAAAATATATTTGATCAGCAGAAAAGATGCACCATCGCATTTGTAGGTATTGGAGAAGTCAATGAGAAATCAACTTTGGTGGAGTCAGGCTACCTTAAGATGGAAGATCTGGAGCTATTAAAGGGAATGAATGCCGAAGGAGAGATTTGCGGAAGGTTTGTAGATGGAGAAGGAAATCCATGCAACGCGCCAATCGACGAAAGGGTATTGGGAATTTCATTTCAGGATCTGAAAAACATTCCAATGGTTGTCGCCATCGTCACCGGCAAGGAAAAAGCCAAAGCCATCAAAGCTGTTCTGAAAAGCAAAGTGGTCAATGTGCTTATTACGGATGAAATGACCGCGGAGCTGCTTTAGCGGGGCAATGTACAATTTACAATGTACGATTTACAATGAAAAAACACTTAAACACTTAAACACTTAAACACTTAAACACTTAAACACTTAAACACTTAAACACTTAAACACTTAAACACTTAAACACTTAAACACTTAAGCATTTAAGCATTTTATGCTAACAGCTAACATAATATAATAATTAAGGATGGTGAAATCATGGCACATGTTGTAAACATGCCGCAGATTGGACTGAATGAAGAAAGCAACCTGGTAAGCACATGGAGCAAAGAAGTCGGAGACAAGGTTAGTGTGGGAGACGTGCTGTTTTCTATTGAGACTGACAAATCTTCAATGGATGTGGAATCTGAATTTGAAGGGATTCTGCTTAAGAAATTTTATGAAGA
>JAAXUP010000268.1 GCA_013335935.1 Eubacteriaceae bacterium
TTGTAGTTTTCTTCGTCCAGGGTATATCCCGGGATCAGAGGGATCCGGGGAATCACATTCACACCCTTTTTCATGAGCTTGTCAAAATTCGTAAGAATCAGATTCAGATCGCCCTTGATGACTTCCCGGAAACGCTTGGGATCCATGATCTTGAAGTCGAACAGTACGGTATCGGTATAATCCGTCATTTTGTCTAGGAGTTCCCAACTTCCGTGACCGGTGGTCTCGATTGCCGTGTCGATTCCAAGGGCTTTAATTCGCTTTAGAAGCTCAGCGGCAAATTCTCCATGCAGAAGCACTTCCCCTCCTGATAAAGTAACTCCCCCACCGCTGGCATCGTAAAAGATCATATCCCGCTTGACTTCATCCATGATTTCATCGATGCTCATTTCCTTGCCGACAAAATCCAGGGCTCCTGTTGGACAAAAATCAGGTGTTGCTTTGCAGGAGTAGACATCATCAGCCACACATTTGATGCACAGAGTTTCTTTCCGCATGATTTCATTCTCTGTTTTCTGAGATTCAGGATTGCTGCACCAGGGGCACCTCAGTGGGCACCCCTTGAAAAAAATCAGGGTACGGATTCCTCCCCCGTCGTGAACTGAAAATCTCTGAATATTAAATATCAACGGTTTTTTCATAAAATCTACTCCCTGCATGTGGTATTAAAATCCGTGCTCTGTCCGCTTGATGATATCATCCTGAATGGCTTTATTAAGCTCAACGAAAATTGCGCTGTAACCGGCCACCCTGATGATGAGATTCCTATATTTTGCTGGATCCTGCTGAGCCGCCCTTAAGGTGTCTGCTGACACCACGTTGAATTGGATGTGCTGGATCTTCAGTCTCATAAAAGATTTCAGGTAGGCTACAAATTTTTTGATTCCCTCAGGTCCTTCCAGTACAGAAGGCGAGAATTTAACATTCAGGAGACTTCCGTTTGTGGTCAGGTAGTTGTCCAGCTTGCTTACGCTGTTAAGTACAGAAGTGGGACCTTTTTTATCTCTTCCTACCATAGGTGAAAGTCCACCGTCAGCCAGTTGCTCCTTACTGAGCCTTCCATCTGCAGTTGCTCCTACAGCCTCTCCTAAAGGAATGTGCGCGGATACGGTGTAAGAGCCCGGCTGGAAGATTCCGCCTCTTGGATTTTTATATTGATCCACAGCTTCACAGTAATATGTAAGGACTTCGGCTCCCAGGTAGTCGACTTCATCCACGTCATTGCCGTATTTTTCATATCGGTTGATAAATTTCTGCCTCAAGACTTCATTGTTTTCATAATTATTTTCAAGGAGTTCGACAAGCTCTTTAAGGGTCAGCTCTTTATCTTCAAATACATATTTCTTGATGATGTATAATGAGTCGCTTAAGTTTGCCGTCCCGATACCCTGAACTCCTGAGAAGTTATAGATTGCTCCTCCGGCAGTCACATCCTTGCCTTTTTCCACACAGTCCTCGATAAAACAGGATAGAAGAGGGATAGGGGCAAATTCCTTGTGGGCTTCATCGGTGATATTCGA
>JAAXUP010000153.1 GCA_013335935.1 Eubacteriaceae bacterium
ATACCAATAATATATTCATCAATCATGTCAGATTTTATGAAATTATCAACAAGAATCCCTCCACCAAACAGATAAATGTCTTTTCCATCTTTTTGCTTTTCATCAATAATAGACCTGCAAATATCCCCCTGTATGAAATGGATATTATCATAATCAGTAAGAGACTTTGAGGTTGCTACATACACCTTTTTATTTTTAAAGTCCTCATGTAACTTTTGGTCGTAACAGTTTTTACCCATTACCACGATATCAATGTTCTCTAAAAATTTTTCATAGTCCCATTGGCTTTCGGTGTTCAAACGACTGTTTCCGTCGCCAACGATCCAGTCGAACCCTCCATGAGTATCTGCAATATAACCATCAATACTCATTGCTAATGTTAAAATTATTTTCCTGCTCACGTTGATCCTCCAAAATCCGAAAAATTCTTAATTCAAGCGTTTTACTTTTGAATAAAGGACAGGTCCTGCGAAGGCGCAGGCTAAAAGAACATAAATGCCGATTTTCCCAAAAATCAATCCGAGGTTATCGTTTCCCAGACCAATGATTACGAAATTCAAAGCGATAATTGCTGTCCAAATAAGCCCTTTTCTTAATGCATCCGAATTACTTTTTGTCTTGAGCCGCCATGCAAAAAAGGTTGTTGTTAAAAAAGCAGGAAGTGCGGTCACTAAAAGTTCTCTGCTGATAAAGTTTGCCCACATTTCCCTGTCAATGGATTCTGCCGGCAGACCAAAAGGAATAGTGACAATAAACTCCAAAATAGTTATGACAATGACGACCAAAACACCAAACAGCACATCTTTCACTATATTTTTCATATAAGTCATCTCCTTAATGGTTATTTTAATAATTATTTATATATTTTTCAAATACAGCGACGATATCCGTGTAACAACAAGTTCCCTTAGGATTATTCACTGCACAGTTACTATTTTTCATTGCACCTGTCTTTTTTATAACTTCCTTCACATCACGAGCGCCCTCTTTAACGGCCTCATGGATATCCTCTTCCGTTACATGATTACAATAACATACGTACTCATTTTCCATTGGTAAGACCTCCTAATCAACTGTTCCATATATTATGCAACTGCTCATTCAGAATAAATCAATTGATCATTTATGAAAATTCTACAATGAATTTTGAACACCTGTCCCACTGAAACCTTTACTGTTTCACCGGTTGGCAACCGTCCCCAAAGCCTGGATCGACCAACTATTCCGCCTACCTGTTCATCCTGTAATTCTCCATCAACAAACAATTTCTCACTGAAACTTCTATTCACAACGACAATGCTGATACCTGAATGATTGGTTTCCCACCTTTTCATATAGTCCTCCTAAGATCTAGTCGATATTAAAATTATTATATTCTATATTATTCCAATTTAATACTGATATTTTCATAATGCTTTCTCGTTCCGTTTAAAATTGTTATGATTTTTTTTTAGTAAATAAAAGGAATTAACCGTTTTGTTCTTTTCATATACATTCTATACTGATCACCAAATTCTGCCAGCAGCATCTCCTCCTCACCTTTAATTCGCCATCGTATAAATACCACAATGAATAGCAAAAAGACGAGGGTTACAAAGCTGCTTAAAGACAGCCCGATACCCAAAATTGATATGAGGTAACTTAGGTACCCAGGATGTCTCAACAGACGGTATAGTCCTGTTGTAATTAATCGATGTTCTGGTTGTATACCAAGGCGGACAGTGTAAAAACCTCTCAGCTGCCACATTGCTATTGCTTGCAGGATAATTCCTGATGCAAATATCCCAAGTCCTATCCAGGATAAGACTCCATCCCGTGGCAGCGGACCATAACCAAACGAATATTCCCACGAGGGAACGATTATCAGAAAGGGAACTGAAACTATGCCTGAAATAGTTACAATCATCTTTTGTCCCTTATCATATTTTGTATCTTCACCTCTCTGGCGTCCTATAAATGTAATGACCCACCATAATATCCACAAAATCAGATAGATAACTCCAACAGGTTTATTGATAAAAGATTTTCCGCCTCCTGCAAATATTATCATCAGGGACGTGCTGATTATGTAAAACAACCGACCAAGAACATCGAAAAATATTTGGATCCGGGTTTTATTTGTCATATCTTTTTGATTCATTCTAACCCTCCACTAGCTTTCACTATCCTGCTATTTCGAGTTTACTCCATAAAGAAGCCTTCTAAAACAATGAATATCAAGGCAATAATTGCCATTCTCTCCCCCAACTTTCACATATTTTTCATTTTTTATGCACTTCTGAATATATATATATACTTATACCCACCTTTCATGACATTAGAACAGCCTCAGACCATTTCTCCCATCTAAGGGAGTAATTAGTCTGAGGCTGCATTTTATTAAAAGTTTAATGTTAACTATTCAATCTTCGTCTTGTTGCTGCCATCCAGGTTGATCCTGTATGCAGCCCCTGAATATTCGCCGTAGTAAATGTAGTCACCGTAAATGCCAAAGATGTTCCACATCTTCACGTTATTCATCTTGGCTTCTGCCTTCCCGTCCAGATTTGCCCTGTAGAGCCAGTCATCTTTACTGTAATAGAGCCAATCCCCTGACACCTTCATATCTCCATTAAAAGAGCTGATGTCAGCAAGCTTGCTCTCTTCGGTTCCATCTGTTTTAATCTTATAAATACTTCCCGGTTTAACGCTGTAGTAGATCCAGTCTCCAGATACTTCGAATCCGAACATGTTTTTTTCACCAACGTCCACAATCCTGGCTCCACCTGTGCCATCAGTATTAATTTTAACTCTTGAAGAATATCTTGATAAAGTTTATTATTTAACTATTCAATACCTCCAAAATAGCAATCGGAATATACAATGATTAAGCAGCAAAAGAAAGGATATCAGCAAATGTTTAGAGATATGAGAAGATCCAAGCAATTATTATCAATGGAAGATACGATAGCTGTGATGAATAGATGCACCAATGGCGTCCTGGCGTGCTTAGGGGATGATGATTATCCTTATGCCGTTCCACTCAGCTATGTCTACTTTAATGGTAAAATCTATTTTCACTCAGCAATGGCAGGGCATAAAATCGATGCCCTGGCAAAGCACGTAAAAGTATCTTTTTCAGTAATCGATGAAGATACCATCGTTAGTCAGGAATACACGTCATATTTCCGTAGTGTCATCGCTTTTGGCCTTGGAAGAATTGTGGAAGGGGCTGAAAGGCTGGAAGCCTTTGCAGCTTTAGTTGAAAAATATTCCGGAGATCAGCCTGAAGCCTCCAAACTCAAGGCAATTACCGAGTGCATTAAATCCTATATGATTGCAATCGACATCCAGCACATCACCGGTAAGGAAGCTCTTGAATATGTAAATTCAAATATGTAATACCACCTTTTTTGTTGACATTTTGTAAATAAAAGCATATATTTGACTTAAGTATAGACTTGAGTCTAATTCGTAAAGGGTGGATGTTCATGTTAACGAAAAGAGAAAATTTACTAGAAACAATCCGTGGTGGCAAACCAGACCGTTTTGTCAAGCAGTATGAATTTTTACACATGATACCGGAAGCAGCATTTGCAATGGAAGGAATTCCGTTTCAACCAGTGCAAGCACCTGTAAAGGATCATTGGGGCATTACCTGGAATTTTCCAAAAGGGCAGATTGGCGCATTTCCCATGCATGATTCAGCGCACAAGGTCATCAAAGACATTAGTCAATGGGAGCAATATGTGAAAAAACCCATTGTGCCAACCTCTGATGAAAAATGGGCACCTGCCGTTGCCCACGCCAATTCCATTGATCGTGAAAATGAGTTTGTTACGGCCATGTATGCTCCAG
>JAAXUP010000154.1 GCA_013335935.1 Eubacteriaceae bacterium
CTGCCTCGGCCATCAGGCCGAGGCAGACGCCAAGCAGCGGAATCTTGCCTTTCGCGGCATCGATAAGCGCAATGGAGATTCCGGCATCCGCAGGCGTTCCCGGCCCCGGAGAGATAACGATCTTCTCCGGCTTCAGCGCAAGCGCCTGTTCGACGGTAAGTTCATCGTTCCGGTACACCGCCACCTCAGCCCCAAGCTCGCCGATGTACTGGACAAGGTTGTAAGTAAACGAGTCGTAATTGTCTATAACAAGAATCATAAGAGCACGTAAAACACTATTTTAAAAACACTTATAAGGATCGCCCCCAACCGGCGACCGCATTTTCTCAAAAATCCCACCGGCCTCAAAACCGGAAAAAACTGTGTAATATAGCTACCTTTACTGTCCAAACTCAAATCTGTTGTTATGTTGGGGGAATGGGTAGATGGGCGCTGAGGATAGGGTTGGGCTGGTGAGCGATCGGGGGATGAGAAATGCGGATGGGCATGTGCCAGATCAAGATAAGCAAGCTGAACTGTAACTAGTGGCATGGCGTGAAGGTGAGAACATAACGGTATCTGCGTAATTCTCTAATAATAACGGATTGCAGCTACTCGAAGATGAAGATATCGAAGTACTTCACTGCCTCTTTGGGGTAGCTGCTATCGTTATTATTTTACCTCCGTTACTTCAACTGCAAAGTTTTTATTTGTTTTTATATTTTTTTGGATTTTATATGTCACCCACTTTCCTTTAAGTAGGTCAAAATTCAAGTTTTTGTTATAAGATGAGTGAAAAAATAAGTTGTCTGGCTGCCGCCCAATAAAACCACAATAATTTCCATACTTATCTCGAATAATATTAACAACTTTTCCAGAATATAATTTTTCAATATCATCTGTATCAGGGGCTTGAAATGCTTTGAATTGCTTTCTCGTTAGGCTTAAAAGATATTCAGTAAAAGCCTCAACATCTTTCGTGCCGCTCTTTGATTTTCCTAGTTCAGTCTCCCAAGCGTTCATTGAAGAATCAAAAACAGAAACAATTTCTTTAAATTTTATCAGTGCGTGACAATCATCTTTCAATGAATCAAGAATTTTTTGGGAATATGTATCAATTGTATTTTCCCTGTAAAATGAAGGGACATAACCGGCAATACCCTCCCGAAGCATCATTAATATGTGTGCTTTGTAGGGCCTTACATAACTTGGAAGTTGCTGCTCTCGCAAAAACTTCTCAAGTTTAAGAAACGAAAAAGCCGCAACAAAATATGGCAACTTAGAATGTGAATCTTGAAATATTTCATCACCATAATCCTTCAAAAGAATAGACTCATGTCGGTGTGAATCATGAGGCTTATTTAAGAACATACCAACAAAGTATTGAGTCAGAACGCGAAGATTTACTTTTTCAGTTTGTTTAATTGTAGGATTATGCTGATATTGCTTTGATCTTCTTTCGTAATAGATTTTTTGGTATTCAGGAGAGTATGCGATAAAAAACTCTTCCAATACTTTATGAAACTTTTTAGTAGCCTCAAAGGCTTCCTCCAGCACTATGTTCTGTCTATTTGTTCCTCTAACAATATCATTCACAATTTCCTCTTTTGTTGTGCTGATGAATTTAATTGAAACAGGAACCCTACTAATATCCGCCCCTCTTTTATATGCTTCATAAATCACATGGCTCGTTTGGCAGCCATTAACTATTTGCGGATTGGAGATCGATAGTTTAGTATTATTTTGTTTGAATTCATCACAAACAATTGTGATTCCGTTATTCAAAACAATAAATTGCTCGGGATTATCTTGAATTGTGGCATATATTTCAGAGTTAACTGGGTTTGTTCCCTGGAAATCTCGAACGTTGTCGTTAAATAAGGATTTCCTTATTATCCCATCTTCTGTACTAATAAGTCTTATAAACTCAGCTCCATATACTATTGATATGCATGAATTCGTAACATCTTCCACATCCGTCAAGGGCATAATGTGCCTTGTATCAATGGTAGCAGTAAAGGTATTTTGAATACTATCGTAAATTTCCTTTAGTGCCGCGCTATCAACAAAACGAAAAAAATTACATTCATAAACATTTAAGCTCTTCAAATCTTTTTGGAATTGATTTTGGATACCAACTAAATCAGGTGCTTCATTCCATCTCCCCATTGCCACATAATAAAGCGATACTTTTGGATTCGAATCCCACATAATGATTACATCATCGCTTAAAATATATTCTTTAAGTATCAGTTGTTGCTTTAAAGCATCATTCATAGGAAAATGATGCTCCTCAGACAAAAAATCTCTAACCCCATCAACGAAATTGTTTAGTTCTCCTTTGTTAAAATTTGGCTTGTATTTTGACTGTATGAAAATGAATTCAACTTCAACTCTCTTGAATCTTTTTATGATGTCTTGAATATCTACCTTTGATTTGATAATTATTCCATTAACTTTAATAGCTAAACCGTCTATACCCATATCAGCCATTCCGCCAACACAAACAAAGTCAAGCAATTCCGAATCTGCTCCAAACGCATCAGGCTGATGTAAAGAAAGAATGGTATAGTTAACAAATTTCTCAAAAGCTTCACCATCAGGAATGTTTTCCAGTTCATTTTTTTGGCGAAACTGCTTGAATCTCGCATTGATAATCGGCTCTATTTGCATAACTCTTTTTTTTATATTCTTTTTCGAATCGCATACAATTTACTAATCTACACTACTCCATCCTACCGTCCATACCTGATGAGGAAGCGCAATGAAGTATCGTATTTATTTTGCCTATTGAATCGCTGTAGCGCTTGGGCATCAACCACCTCCTGAAAATCAGATCAATCCCCCCATCCAATCCAAAAATATCCCAAATCGAACGGCTCCAGCACGCACTCGGACGTTGTAACTTTTCACCCTTGAATTCGAGTGGACTGAACCGCATGAAGGTGCTTGCGTGGGGCATTTTCTTTGGGGAAAAGGGATTCTGCCATCATTTTTAGCCAACACATTTATAAGAATGTAAAAAATTTCGTGTATTTACACCAAGCAAATTCGACGGTGCTGAATGCAAGTTTTTTTTGATCCGACAAGTAAACGCCGTCTGAAAATCAAAAGCTATTGGCTAAAGGAGGTGTCGTCGCTTTGCTTTTATTACTCCGGAAGCACACACTCCCATCCATTTCAAACATCTTACCAAATACACCGGATGCCGACAAATTTGCGGCGCTCTTCATGAAGTGACTTGAGGCCAACGGCTGCGATGCTGAGAACTCCGCAATTTTTCATCCTTCGATAGTCAGGCGAACCAACTCATCGGGACGAAGCAAGGGCGGCGATGACGCAGCCTCGAATCCATCTCTGAAAAACTCGCCAAGTTCTTTCATTTTCACCAGTTCGACCTCAATCATACCAATGCTGACAGAGCGAACGACGCGCTGCTCGATCTTCTGGACGATGCGTACGCTGGCGATCAAAATGCTGCACGTTCCACTCCTGACGTCGTCGTACAAATTGTACGCTCCACTCCGCTTGTGAAATCCTGATCATCAGAATTCTGGAACTCTGAAGCGGGGATTTTGTTGTTCTTCTGAACCAAAACGGGAGAACATCTATGAAAAAATTCTTTTTGCTTTTACTGCTCTGGCCGATGCTGCTTGCCGGGTGCGCTGGTGCGCCGGAGGGGATCGTGGCGGTGGACAACTTCAAGCTCGACCGCTACCTCGGCACCTGGTACGAGATCGCCAGAATCGACAACCGCTTCGAGCGCGGCTCTGATCATGTTTTGGCCATCTACACGCTACGCAAGGACGGCATGGTGCAGG
>JAAXUP010000155.1 GCA_013335935.1 Eubacteriaceae bacterium
CATGGAGCAAAGAAGTCGGAGACAAGGTTAGTGTGGGAGACGTGCTGTTTTCTATTGAGACTGACAAATCTTCAATGGATGTGGAATCTGAATTTGAAGGGATTCTGCTTAAGAAATTTTATGAAGAAAATGATGCCTGTCTTGTACTTACGCCAGTTTGCGTGATCGGGCAGGAAGGCGAAGACATTAGCGGAATCAAACCTGCAGGGGAAAGTGCAGAAGCTGAGCCACAGGAAACTGTACAAATAGCTGTTGAAGAAAAAACAACTGAAGCCGTTAAACCGGAAACCGCTGCGCAAGCAAGCGGTGAACTGAAAGTCTCACCCAGAGCCAGAGGGCTTGCAGAGAAAAGAGGAGTAGATCCTGCTTTTGCTGCAGGTACAGGTCCTGAAGGAAGAGTCATTGAAAGGGACATCTACAGACTGTTAGAAGAAGGTCAGACGGCAACAAAAGCGGCATCCGCTCAAGGGGCCGATTTAAACAGGCTTACTGGAACAGGATTAGGCGGAAAGATCACCACTGGAGATTTAACGGGATCAATAGTGTCTGCAAAAGGAATGGAGCCAGCCGCTTCAGCAGCGGCAGACGTGGAATATACCATTGAAAAATTCACAAAAATCAGGCAAATCATTGCTGCAAATCTGTTGTCATCTATGCAAAACTCCGCACAGCTGACCTTGAATGCTACCTTTGATGCCACTCAGATCATGGAATACCGAAAAGTGCTTAAAGCCAGCGCTGATGAAAATGTCCAGAAAATAACCCTTGGGGATATGGTCATGTATGCTGTATCAAAGACGGTATCCGACTTCCCGTATCTGAATGCTCACCTGATCAATGGCAATGAACTGAAGATGTTCAAAAACGTACATTTGGGTTTCGCCTGCGATTCACCCAGAGGGCTGATGGTTCCTACCATCGTCAACGCCTCTGATAAAAGTCTGCTGGGTATTTCCCAGGAAATAAAAGCCCTTGCTTCGGAATGCCAAAGCGGAAAAATCAGTCCGGACAAACTTCAAGGGGCTACATTTACCGTAACCAACCTTGGAAATTTTGGGATCGAGAATTTTACACCTGTCATTAATCCTCCCCAGACGGGAATACTCGGAGTGGGAGCTATAGAGTACAAAATTAAAAAAACAAAGGATGGGTTCGCTGAGTATCCGGCAATGTACCTGTCCCTGACCATCGATCACAGGGCAGTTGACGGAGCGCCAGGGGCAAGATTCATACAGGCCTTAAAAAATAACTTGGAAAATTTCAGCGTTCTTTTAGCGAAATAGAGGTGAAGAAATGTACGATTTAATTGTATTAGGCGGAGGACCTGCAGGCTACCTGGCTTCAGAAAGAGCCGGACACGCGGGACTTAAAACATTATTGATCGAAAAGAACAAGATTGGAGGCGTATGCCTCAACGAAGGCTGTGTGCCTTCAAAAACCTTGCTTCATTCCGCAAAGATCTACGATTATGCAAAAGGCAGCGAGAAATACGGCATCACTTGCACAGAGGTGAAATACGACCAGGAGAAAGTAATTAAAAGAAAAGATGTGGTTGTTAGGAAACTTGTAGGCGGTGTCACAGCTACCTTAAAGAAGAACGGAGTTGAAATCGTGGATGGCTTGGGAGTCATCCAGGGAAAAGATTCGGAAGGCTTTATCGTAGCAGTAGGTGACAAAGTCTATAAAGGCAAAAAAATCCTTATCGCAACGGGTTCCCAGGTGTTAGTACCTCCCATTCCCGGTCTGAAGGAAGGGTTGGAGGCAGGAACTGTCATCACCAACCGGGAGATCCTGGAATTGATGGAAGTGCCTGAAAGCCTGGTAGTCATCGGTGGCGGAGTGATTGGTCTCGAAATGGCGTCATACTACAACTCGGTTGGGAGCAAGGTGACGGTGGTGGAGATGCTCGGTAAAATTGCCGGACCCAACGACACGGAAATAAGCAGCATCCTTCAGAATAATCTGAAAGGTAAAGGCATTGAGTTCATTCTTGGAGCCAAAGTCACCCAAGTGAAAAACGATACCGTTGTTTTTGAAAAGGATGGGAATATTCAGGAGGTCAAAGGGAAGAAGATCCTGTTAAGCATTGGCCGGAAAGCGGTTACGGAGGGTATCGGACTTGAAAATATTTCAGTCGCCACCGAAAGGGGAGTCATTAAGACCGATGAATTCATGAAGACCAATATTCCGGGAGTTTATGCAGCAGGAGATGTGAATGGCAAATCCATGCTTGCCCATACAGCCTACAGAGAAGGTGAAGTCGCGATTAATATCATCACAGGTAAAAAAGACAGGATGAGATATCATGCCATCCCTTCAGTGATCTATACCAATCCTGAGGTGGCGAGCGTAGGTGAAACGGAAGAGACTGCGGCTGGTAAAGGAATGGAATTTATTGTGAAAAAGGTTTCAAACAATTTCAGCGGAAGATACATGGCTGAAAATGAAAGAGGAGACGGCATAACAAAAGTCCTCTTGGATAAAACACACAACACGGTCATTGGCGTTCAAATCATTGGCAGCTATGCATCCGAGATCATATATGGTGCAGGACTGATGATCGAGACGGAAATGCCGGTTGACGATATAAAAGAACTTGTGTTTCCACACCCAACCGTGAGCGAAATCCTCAGGGAAGCGCTGTTTATTTAGAGGTGACTAGGTGACTAGGTGACTAGGCGGTCAGATGATTAGCTGAAAGTTGAATGCATCTGGAGTGAGCTGCAAAATCACTATAATACCAAAACAATTTTTGATGAAGATTTCAATATATTAAAATTATAATCGGCTAACTGCTAACAGCCGTAAATATGGAGGGTTAAAAAATGCCAAGAAATATATTTATCGATCCGAAAGAACTTAGAAAACCTGGGGAGCTTAATTTCCAGCCCATCAAGATGAACCAGTACCAGAAAGAGGTCATTGATGTAAAAGATGAGTTCACAAAAGAAGAACTTGTAAACATGTACCGGGATATGACTATGATCAGAGAATTTGAAACAATGATACAGGATCTGAGAAGTACGGGATCCTACTCAGGAGTGAAATATGACTACTCAGGACCAGCCCATCTCTATATCGGGCAGGAAGCTACCGCAGTGGGTCAGGCTTTCACCCTGGATAAAAACGACCTGGTATTCGGAAGCCACAGAAGCCATGGCGAACTGATCGCCAAAGGGATGTCGGCTATAGCAAAACTTGGAGATGAAGAGCTTACAAAAATAATGGAGGCGTCAAGCGGTGGTGCACAGCTTAAAGTCGTTGAAAAAGGCTTTAAAGGTTCTGTTAAAGAACTGGCTGCAAAATTCTATATGTACGGAATTTCCACTGAAATTTTCGGAAGACAGAACGGCTTTGCCCAAGGGTTAGGCAACTCCATGCATGCATTCTTTATTCCTTTTGGAGTATATCCAAACAATGCCATTGTTGGAGGAAGCGCACCTATTGCCATGGGAGCAGCTTTATATCGAAGGATCAATAAAAAAGACGGGATTGTCATTGCCAATCTGGGGGATGGATCTTTGGGCTGCGGACCTGTATATGAAGCCATGAATATGGCTGCCATGGATCAGTTGAGTATCCTCTGGGATGACGCTCACAAAGGCGGACTTCCCATCATGTTCAATATCAACAACAACGGTTATGGAATGGGCGGACAGACTGTGGGCGAGACCATGGCATACCAGATCCTGGCAAGACTAGGTGCAGGAATAAATCCTGAGCAGATGCATGCTGAACGAATCGACGGGTATAATCCCCTTGCTGTTATCGATGCCTACAAAAGGAAAAGGGAAGTGCT
>JAAXUP010000014.1 GCA_013335935.1 Eubacteriaceae bacterium
GGGCAGCGAAAATACGAGTTGCTTGATATGGACTATCACCTGAAGGATGTTAAACAGATTAATCCTAAAGATATTGAGGAATATCGTAAGATATTTTTAGAAAATGGATTTGATTGCTATATATAACTGAAATAAAAAAAATTTCGAATGAAACCTAATGATTGACATATGAAATTTAAAATGATAGAATATCTTTAATGATAGGGCTGGCTAAGAGACTATGCTGGTCTATAAAATGAAATTTAAGTTCTAAGAAAACTGGAGGAAAAAATGAGCGATTATTTTGGAAAGTTAACAGACAGGATGGAAAATTACCGGGAAGAAGTATTGAGTACGAAACCCATGGTTTGCGCACAGAGGGCAGTTTATACTACGGAGAGTTATCAGGAGCACATCGACCAACCGGTAGTCCTGAAACGAGCTCACATGCTTGAGAATATCTTAAAGAAAATGAATATTTTTATTGAAGCAAATACGCTGATTGTCGGAAACCAGGCATCTGCTAATCGATCTGCTCCGATTTTCCCAGAATATGCCATGGACTGGGTAATCAATGAACTGGACGAGTTTGAAAAGCGAGATGGAGATATATTCTATATTACTGAAGAAACAAAACAACAGCTTAGACAGATTGCTCCATTCTGGAAACATAATACCACTAAGGAGCGCGGACTCGCCGCAATGCCGCCATCAAGCAAACTATTTTATGACCTGGGAATCATCAAGGCTGAAGGAAACATAACCTCTGGGGATGCTCATATTGCCGTGGATTACGGTCACATCATGACAAAAGGGCTTAAAGAGTATCGCGATCGAACAGTGCAGATGATGGAAAGTCTGGATTTAACAAATTATAAAAACATGAAGAAATCCTATTTCTATACTTCAATACTCATTGTTATCGATGCAGTGGTTGCATTCGCAAAAAGGTACGCCGATCTGGCTTTTGACATGGCACAAAAAGAAGCAGATATGAAAAGATCCGAGGAACTGCGTGAAATCGCAAGGATCATGAACAAAGTTCCATATGAACCCGCAGAATCCTTCCATGAAGCTATTCAGGCCATGTGGCTCGTCCAATTGGTGCTTCAAATCGAATCCAATGGTCATTCCCTGTCCTATGGCAGGATGGACCAGTTTCTGTATCAGTTCTACAAGAATGATCTTGAAACCGGTCTGATTACTGAAGAAGCCGCATGTGAACTTCTGACCAATCTTTGGATCAAAACTATGACTATCAATAAGATTCGGAGTTGGGCGCATACCCAGTTCAGTGCAGGGAGTCCCCTCTATCAGAATGTGACAATAGGTGGACAGACAGTTGATAAGAAAGATGCGGTAAATCCCCTTTCCTATTTGATTTTGAAAAGCGTCGCGCAGGCGAAGTTACCCCAGCCAAATCTGACTGTTCGGTATCATGCAGGTTTGGACGACCGTTTTATGAAAGAGTGTACTGAACTCATCAGATTAGGAATAGGTATGCCCGCATTCAATAGTGATGAAATCATCATCCCTTCTTTCTTAGAAAGAGGAATCAGCGAAGAGGATGCCTACAATTACAGTGCAATCGGATGCGTTGAGGTTGCAGTACCTGGGAAATGGGGCTACCGTTGTACGGGAATGAGTTTTCTGAATTTTCCAAAATCACTGCTCATTGCCATGAACGATGGGGTAGATCCGAAGTCCGGTGTTAAGGTAGTCAACGGTGTAGGACATTTTAAAACAATGGTAAATTTTGATGATCTCATGAAGGCGTGGGATGTCATTATAAGAGATTTCACACGTCATAGCGTCATCATCGAAAATGCTTGTGACATGGTACTTGAGGAAGATGTACCTGATGTCCTTTGTTCAGCACTAACAGAAGATTGTATCGGAAGAGGAATAACCATCAAGGAGGGTGGCGCAGTATACGATTTTATCAGCGGGCTCCAAGTTGGCATCGCTAATCTTGCAGATTCTCTAGCCGCAATAAAAAAATGTGTTTATGAAGATAAAAAGATTTCCCGGGATGAACTTTGGAATGCTTTGATGACCAATTTCTCGGAAGAAGATGGTGAAAGGATACAAAATATTCTGATAGAAGAAGCGCCCAAATATGGAAATGATGATGATTATGTCGATTTGCTGGGGACTCAGGCTTATCGAAGCTATATTGATGAAGTCGTGAAATATCCAAATACCCGATTTGGCAGAGGTCCAATTGGAGGAACGAGATATGCTGGAACATCATCCATATCGGCAAATGTTGGCCAAGGCTTGGGGACTATGGCTACTCCGGATGGGAGAAACGCATTTACGCCACTTGCCGAAGGCTGTTCACCAACCCATGCCATGGATCAGCATGGTCCTACTGCAGTATTGAAGTCCGTCTCTAAACTACCGACTAAAGAAATTACGGGTGGTGTTCTCCTGAACCAGAAAATTACACCTCAGGTACTTGAAAAAGAAGTAGACCGAATGAAACTGATTGCTATGCTCAGAACTTTCTTTAACAGGCTCAAAGGATTTCACATACAGTACAATGTAGTTTCGAGAGATGTTCTCTTGGATGCTCAGAGGAACCCAGAAGCCCATAGGGACTTGATTGTTCGTGTTGCAGGATACTCTGCGTTCTTTAATGTGCTTTCTAAAATGACCCAGGATGACATCATTGAAAGAACGGAACATATCTTATAAATTAAATAGGGATTCGTGTGATTAACTGGGATCATACAGGATGCAAAAACGGTGGGGCTAAGTTCCCGCTGTTTTTGCATCTTGAATTTTGATAGAAAAAGCAACTGTGTTGGAACCTTCACTGATGCAATAAATAATCCAAAATAAAGCAGGTTTCATCTCGGGTAAGTGTAATGGAATATTTCTCCGTTAGTGTGGTGAGGTTTTCACTAATAGTATTGAAAATCTGCAAATTATTCTGTATAGCATCTTCACGGTCTGGGTATTCAACGGATTTTTCGCCTTTTTTCATACGACTTATCATAAAAGCCATATGAAGAATCAGACCTACAAGGGTAGAATCCTTTAAACCAATGGCCAACCTCTCTTCAAGGATTTTCAATGAATGACAAATATCTTTGTATAGCTCTGCACCGTCCAGATTGTCAATGTTTTCCTTTAGAATCATTGGCATCTTGACTAGTGTGGATTTGATATCGATACTTTCCTGGAGTTCTCCCATCACTTTCATACTGATTACATCATACATATTATACTGCCTAACCTCCACATCAAGGGGGAAGGAAGAGACAATAAAAAGGACGTCGCGTTCTTCCTGGATTTTATTCAGGGTCTGACGGAAATAATTTTTGTCCAAGGAGTTAAGTGTGATGATCTCAAACAGATCCTTGTCATACTTCAGTGAATTATTCAGAATACTTTTTACTGCAATAGAACCTCCTTCGCCAGTAAGACAAGTAGAGATGATGGCGATTTTTTTATTTCCAGACAAAGGCTGGACAGTTCCTCGTGTGGAATCCAAATATGAATTCACAAGCAGGACATCTTTATGGATTTCATCAAGTGAAAATCCCAGCAAAGCTTTTCGTGTGGCTTCTAGGACGTGGAGAGTGGACACTAGAGTGATTGCTTTTGCCGGAATAT
This sequence comes from Eubacteriaceae bacterium, assembly GCA_013335935.1. GTDB lineage: Bacteria > Bacillota > Clostridia > Eubacteriales > Alkalibacteraceae > JAAXUP01. The sequence goes on from JAAXUP010000014.1 coordinate 3,604, forward strand.
GAAATTCATTTGCAATGACATCGGCAAAAGTTGTCAGAGAACCCATATCCACTAAAAGCAGGCAACCACTTGAAGTAATTTCTTTTCGGACGATTTCTCGAAGCTGATCTAAAACGAATGCAGGGCTGACATCCAATGGCATGTCGATGGCGATAGTGTAGTTTTCTCCCAACAACCTGTTAGCGACGTTAGCCATTGAGGTCGATGTGGAATCGCCATGGGCGATAAGAATGATTCTTACCTTGTCATCAAGACCTTCGTGGACCCGTTCTTCAGGAAGGAGAAAGATCGTAAGAAATCCAGCTTCGTCATCGGGAATAGACCGATGAATAAAATTTTCAAGGATTGTCTTGGCCTTCAGTGCAATATCAAATTCTCTGGGGTAAAGTTCTTTCAATTTGCTCAGATGTGGATTATAAATACTTTTGCCACTATTGACTCGCCTGAAGAGCGTATTGATATGAAGGGCAAGTGCGGTATAGAGGTTGTTGCTGAATGTCCTGTTTAGGGTATCTGAAAGGTAACTGATGACTTCATCAACACAATTAAGGACTTCCTCCCCTAAAAGGTTAAGAATTTCTGTTTTGTTAATTTCATCGTTGATTCCGTCAATGTGCTTTTGGAAATGTTTTGAGATATCTTTTTCCAAGATATGTTCAATATCGATATTTGATATCCCTTTGGATTTCAGGTTGCCAAGTTTTTTCTCAATAATTTCATAGATACTGTTGTCTTCAGTCTCCTGAGGTCTGGGGTTTTCCACTGTGGCAGAGGAGAATTTAAAATATTCGATCTCTTCACCAGTGAGTTTATTCCACAGCATTCGATGTTCTTTTTCCTTGAGCAGACCTTCCCGAATATAAAGAGGAAGACTGCGGCTGTTTATACGTACATCTGACCGGATATTTGTCAATAATTCAGAGTAGGCTTTTGCACAAAGAAGCTGGATATCACTTTTTAACTGCCCAATATTTCCGGGACAGTCATAGGATAGAAGTGCTCTGATCGTATTGGATGAGACGCAAATCTCCCGGCTTAACTTGATGCTCTCGCTTTTGAAAAAGTCCTTAATCAGTTGAAGTCTTTCTTCAAATGACCTCTCCTTTAGTGAAGGGATCTGAATGGTCATGGGGATCCTTCTTGTGAAGGTCTTCAACAGCGCAGAGGAAGGTTCTTCTGTAGTAGCCGTGATGATAAGGACATTAGATTTTCGTATGGAAGAATCTCCCATACGGCGAAAGGTATCCGTATCCATGAAGGTGAATAATGCTTCCTGGCCTTCTGGAGGGAGTCTGTGGACTTCATCCAGAAACAGAACTCCGCCGTCAGCCTGTTCGATGAGACCGGACTTGTCGGTATCTGCGCCAGTGAAAGTACCTTTCTTAACACCGAAAAGATGAGATACGAGAAGCTGTGGATTGTTACTATAGTCTGCACAGTTGAAAATAATAAATGGGGAATTTTTGGCAAGTATACCCATATCCACAGCATAATAATACATTAATGTAGCAAACATTGATTTCCCTACTCCTGTATCCCCTAATATGAGTGTGGAGATCCCTTTGGGGGGATAAAGTATTGCAGCTTTTGCCTGTTCGCCTGCCTGTTTCAAACTGGTATTATTTCGGATCAGTGCATCAAGCTCACTCAATTTTTCTTTTTCTAAATTTTGAGCAGAAAGAGGATAAAAGTGAACCGGTCTTCCCGTTGATTTACCGATTCTCCCTTCCTTACATAACTTGTTCAGCTCGTGACTGACATTAGAGCGGCTCATTCCCAGAATCAAGGATAGTGTTTGTGCACTCATCCCGTTTTCATCAGACATCTCCAGAAGTTTATTGTATATTGTAGTTTTATTATTCATATTTATGTACTCCTATAATTTATATTTCTAAAAACATTATACACTATTATGGAAAAGTAAGCTATATAGAGTTTGAATTACTTAAGCACTGTTTAGAAAAAGCAGTAAAAACATGAGATTAGCATAAACACTAAAAGGAAAAATTCAAACACTAACCTGAAATCAGACACTATCGTTGAAATAGAGGAAAAAAGGAACAAAATCTGGACATATAGTGTTTGGCATGGTAATTGCATATATAAATAGCATAAAGATAATATATGAAAAGGAGAAAATAACAATGACTGAAATGGAACTGAAAATTATGGATTTGATTATATATTCAGGAGATGCAAAAACAAAAGCTTACGAAGCTTTGTATAGAGCGAACGAAGGTGATTATGTTGGGGCAGACAAAAAAATACAGGATGCCCATGAGGCGCACGTGATCGCTCATAATACCCAGACATCATTGCTGCAGAAAGAAGCAGCCGGAGAGAAAATTGAAATTTCAGCACTATTCGTTCATGCTCAGGACCATTTGATGACCTCAATGAGCGAAATCAATATGATCGAGCAGATCATCGAACTTAGAAAAGTTGTGAACACATTAATGGACGAAGTTAAGACTTTAAAAGGAGGAAAGTAAAATGATTAAAATAAGACTGTTTTGTGCTGCTGGATTTTCAACCAGCGCATTGGTAGACAAAATGCTGAAAGCTGCTCAGGTTAAGGGAATTGATGTAGATATCGAAGCATGCTCCCAAAGTCAATTGGCTAAGAGCCTTGATGGAGTGGATGTTGCGCTGTTAGGACCTCAGGTTGGTTACACGATGCCGAAATCTAAACAGATTTGTGACGAGCGGTGTGTACCAATTGCTATAATACCGATGACTGACTATGGAACCATGAATGGTGAAAAAGTATTGGACCTTGCAATAAGTTTGATCAAAAAATAAAGTAGGCAGAAATTATTCTAGCTCACTTTTATTATAAAAAAATAGGAGGTAATATTATGTCGCAAACTAACAATTTTGGGGCAAAACTCATTGAAGTCATGATGAGGTTTGTAAATATGAAGGGAGTCGTTGCATTAAAGGATGGTATGCTGAGTATCCTGCCTTTAACGGTAGTAGGATCACTATTCCTGGTAATTGGCCAGATCCCATCGGCGGATATCAATAACTGGATAGCTAGTATTATGGGTCAAAACTGGACAGAACCATTTATGCAGGTTTATGGAGGTACCTTTGCCATCATGGGGATGATTGCCTGCTTTGCCATAGCATATGCTTATGTTACTAATGAAGGCTACGATGCTTTACCAGCTGGTGTCTTGTCAGTTGCTTCATTTTTCATCACAACAAATTCTTATGTGATAAGCGCTAAAGGTGAAAAAGTGACAGATGTCATTTCAAAAGGTTGGACCGGCGGACAAGGAATTGTTGCAGCAATTATTATTGGATTGACAGTCGGCGCGGTTTATTCATGGTTTATGAGGAAAAACATTGTTATTAAAATGCCGGATTCTGTACCGAAAGCGGTATCCAGGCAGTTTACAGCGTTAATACCTGCAGCATTTATTTTTACAGCAGCTTCGGCTATCTATGCGTTTTTCAAATTTGTTTTGGATACAACTTTTATTGAATGGATTTACAAAGTTATCCAACTTCCCCTTCAAGGGCTTACAGATACATTGCCAGGCGTTATTGGTATAGCATTCTTTATATCATTTCTTTGGTGGTTCGGTGTACATGGGCAATCAATTGTCAACGGTATTGTTTTTTCATTACTTACAGCGAATGCAATGTCCAATACTGAGATGCTTAAAAAGGCAGGAGAATTGACGGTACAAAGTGGTGCCCATATTGTAACTCAGCAATTTTTAGACAGTTTCTTATTGATTTCTGGTTCAGGGATCACATTCGGATTGGTTGTTGCGATGCTATTTGCTGCAAAATCAGAACAATATAAGAGTTTGGGAAAATTATCTCTTTTCCCTGCGATATTTAACATCAATGAACCAGTAACTTTTGGGTTTCCTATTGTGTTAAATCCACTAATGTTCATACCTTTTGTTGGTGTGCCTGTGTTATCTGCATTATTAGTTTACGGATCCATTGCAATCGGATTTGTTCAGCCATTCTCAGGAGTATTGCTTCCCTGGAGTACACCGGCAATCATTTCTGGCCTTATGGTAGCAGGTTGGAAGGGAGCATTGTTACAGATAGTGATTATGGCAATATCTGTTGTTGTATACTATCCGTTCTTCAGGAAACAGGATCAAATTGCTTATCAAAATGAGCAAGGAATGAACGAAGAATTAACCCTAAATAAAGAAGTCGCATAAATAAAACTCCCCGGAATTGAATTTGATTTCCGGGGAGTTTTATTTATGCAGTCATAGCAGTTTATTAAAATATTTTGTGAAATTTGTAGTAATAAGTAATGTAGTTGATAGAGATATTGTTCTTTTGGGAAAAAATCATATTATGCTTGGTTTTCATAGTTTGCAGAGAGAAGTTAGATATATCCTTTCTGAAGTTAGATTATAAATGAATTGTTTGAATGAATACTTTACTATCGAACTTACTGATGGAAGTATCGTTTAGTATTGTTGACAAGTGTTTTGTATTGTAATATATTTAGTATGTATTAATGCAAATTTTTTTTGACTTTATAACTGACCAGCTTTCACTAATAGGAGATAAGATTATTATGTTTGCAGAAGAACGACATGAAAATATCATTACTATGATCAAAACAAATGGAACCGTTAAAGTTAAAGACTTAAGTTCAGAATTCAGGGTAACTGAAGACTGTATACGAAAAGATTTAACTTATTTAGAAAAGGAAGGTTATCTGAGAAGAATATATGGCGGTGCAGTACTTCCGAGGCAAAACTTACATTCATTCGAAGTAGAAAAAAGAAAAAATCTTAATACAGATGCTAAAAAAGTAATTGCAGCAAAAGCAATGGATCTTATTCACAACGGGGACACTATTTATCTTGATGTCTCTACAACTAATATTCATCTTTCTAATCTTCTTCTAAATAGCAGCAAGGAAGTGATCGTTGTCACTAACATGATAGAGATCGTATCCATTTTATCAAAGAACAGAAATATCAGAGTAATTTCTGTTGGAGGGATGCTTAATCGCCCTGGAGATGCTTTCGTCGGAAGCATGAGTAATGAAATTATTGGCAAGTTTAAATTTGATCTCAGTTTCATGGGTGTTGTTGGGGTAGATGTCAATCAAAACAACGTATCGACCTATGATGTCGATGATGGAATTACAAAATTCGCAGCCGCTGCTGCAAGCAAGAAAGTCTATCTTGAAGCAGAAGAAATCAAGTTTCATATGGATGGAAATTATAAATATATGAAGTTAAGCAATGTTACCGGAATCATTGTGGATAAAAAACTACCTGAAAAGATTTTAAGAGAACTGCAAAAGTACAATATAACAGTGATATGAATTTTATTTAAAAGATATTGTTTATCCGATATCTTTTTTTTATGCAAAGCAATCCATAAACCACTTGCGAAACAATAAATAAAAACATATAATGATAAAAAACAAGTATAAACAATATAAAACAAATGTAATATTGTTATTCATTCTAGTGATCCCTATATGTTATAGGAATAATATTAAATGAGCGAGGTGCACTACTGTTATGGAATTGAATTTGACAAATCGAGTGAGTACATTAAAAAACAAAATGCTGGAAGAAGAAAGATATTTATCTATCGAGCAGGCTCAAATAATCACTCAAATATACAAAGAAAACGAAGAAAAATCGGTTGCATTGAAAAGAGCACTTTCACTCAAGGCTACATTAGAGAACTTAGAGATCGATATTCAAAATGAAGAATTGATCGTCGGAAACAGAACGAAAGGGGTAAGGGGAGGAGTAGTATTCCCCGAAAGTGGGATAGGCTGGATCCATAAAGAAATCGAGACCATACAAAACCGTCCTCAGGATAAATTCAATGTCCATCCGGAAGATATTCACATTTTCAGAAAATCAATTGAACCTTACTGGAGAGAGATTTCTCTTGAAGCAGCTATTAAAAAACGATATGGAACTGAAATATCGGAAATAGAAAAAGTGGTCAAAATCAACCAAAAGGACCATGCACAGGGTCATATTTGTCCAAACTGCGAGAAATGGCTGAAATTTGGACCTAGCGGAATTTTAGCTGAAGCGAAAATGAAAATAAAAAATGCATCTAAAGAGAAAAAGGAGTTCTATGAGAGTGTGATCATCGTTATGGAAGGTGTTCAGACCTTCATGCTGAGGTACAGGGACCTGCTCTATGAAAGATCATTAGCGGAATCTGATGAAGCGCTCAAAAGCAGTATGAAAAAATTGGCTGAAATATGTGAAAAACTATCATTTAGCAAGCCGGAATCATTCCATGAAGCTGTGCAATCGATTTGGTTCCTATTTGTTGTACTTCAAATGGAATCAAATGCATCTTCGTTTTCTCCAGGAAGAATGGATCAATATCTTCATCAGTATTACAAGAATGATATGGAAAATGGGAATTTAACCAAACAAGAAGCTCTGGAAATTATCGAATGTGTCTGCATTAAATTTAATCAGATAGTTTATATGAGAAATTCACATAGTGCAAAATTCTTTGCTGGATTTCCAATTGGTTTTAATATTGTCATTGGAGGTCAGGATGAAAAAGGAAATGACGCCACAAATGAGCTGTCATATTTGTTTTTGACAGGACAGAAACATCTATTGTTGCCTCAGCCAAATTTGTCAGTAAGGTTGCATAACAATACTCCAGGAGAATTTCTGAAAGAGTGTGTAAGAGTTGTTGCGTTGGGGAACGGGATGCCCCAATTTTTCAATGATCAGTCTGTAATGCCGGCACTTCGTGAATTGAATATTGAAGAGAATGATGTTAAAGACTATGCTGTTGTTGGTTGTGTAGAAATAACAACTCAGGGCAATAACCTTGGGTGGAGCGATGCAGCAATGTTCAATTTGAACAAGGTGCTTGAACTCACTTTAAATCATGGCAAGTGTCTGATCACAGGGAAGCAAATGGCACCTGACCAGGGAAGTCTGTCAGAATTTGAAACATATGAAGACTTGGAGAAGGCTTTCGAAAGTAATATCAAATATTTTATAGGGGAAATGATATCAAGTTGTGAAGTCGTCGAAAAGGCACACATGGATTTACTGCCATCTCCGTTCTTGTCTGCTGTCGTTGATGATTGCATGGAAAAAGGTATTGATATTACATGCGGCGGCGCTAAATATAACCTTTCTGGAATCCAAATGATACAGGTTGCAAATCTTGCGGACAGTCTGGGGGCTATCAAATCCTTGGTATTTGACAGAAACAAAATCAGTAGATTCGATATGCTTAATGCACTTCAAAATAATTATGAAGGTAACGAACTTATGAGGGCAATCATATTGAATAAAAGCCCTAAGTATGGAAATGACGTAAAATGGATCGACGAGATCGGGGCTAAATGGGCTGAGATATTCAAATCTGAGTTGTCAAACTATAAAAATTACAGAGGCGGGAAATACCATACCGGAATGTATACGGTATCGGCTCATGTCCCTATGGGTGAAAATGTGGGAGCCTCGCCAGACGGAAGATACGCGATGTCTCCCCTTGCAGATGGTGGGATGTCACCGGTTTATGGCAGGGATACGTCGGGGCCAACTGCCGTTTTAAAATCAGTTGCCAGACTGGATAACAACCTGACAAGCAATGGCGGACTTCTGAACATGAAATTCTTACCGGAATTTTTTAGCAACGAATCAGGTATCGATAAATTTTCCATGTTTCTCAGAGCATTTGTCGATCTGGAAATTCCACACATACAGTTTAATGTTATAAGAAAAGAAGATTTGATAGCAGCAAAGAAGGATCCGGAAAACTACCGGGGACTTACTGTGCGTGTGGCAGGTTACACTGCATATTTTACTGAACTAGCGGATGAACTTCAAAATGAGATCATAGCGAGAACTAGCTACGGTGATTTATAGATGAAAAAAGCAAGAATATTTGATATCAGGCGATTTTCTACTCATGACGGGAGCGGGATTCGAACAACGGTTTTCATGAAAGGATGTCCTTTGGATTGTATATGGTGTCATAATCCAGAAGGAATATCAAGGAATATAAATTTGTTATATTTCAAAAACAAGTGTATGAACTGTCATATCTGCATAGAAAAATGTCCCCGAAAAGCATTGAGCTTAGGCAGGAACGGGATTTTAATTGATCAATCTGCATGTGATCTATGCGGAATCTGCACAGAAGAATGTCCAGGAAACGCCCTTAATATGGACTGTATGGAATTTACTCTTGAGCAGGTTTTGGTGGAAGTTATGAATGATCAACCTTTTTTTAAATATGGCGGCGGGGTAACAATTACCGGTGGAGAGCCTTTGTTGCAAGCTGATTTTGTTATTGAATTGTTTAAGGGACTAAAGAGGAAAGGCATTCATACCGCCGTAGAGACCAGCTTGTTTGGATCAAATGAGGATTTGAAAAAAATGTTGCCATACCTTGATGAAATATTTTGTGATCTCAAATTATTAAGTAGTGAGGATCATTTTAATTACACTGGCGTAAGCAATTTAATCATACTGGAAAACTTGGAAGCCATTCTTGTTTCTGAAGAAAAGACCAAGGTCATAGTTCGTACTCCGCTTATCCCAGATCATACGGCGAATGAAGAGAATATCACAAGGATATGCAGTTTTATCACCGGGATTTATCCGGATGTCCAATACGAATTATTAAATTATAATCCGTTAGCAAGTTCGAAATACCACCTGATTGGCAGAGAATATTGCTTTGAAGATAATCCGAAAATGTATAGTGTAGAAGAAATTGAATATTTCCGATCGGTGGCAATAAAAGCCGGAATCAAGAATATGATTGAGGATTGATCGTAAAAGTTAGTTCAATTTTTCAACATTATTGCGGAAATGATTGTGAACACGGAGCTATTTATTCTTTTAACACAGGATGTTAACATAAAGGTAACAACAGATTGAAGGTGAGGTAATCTTGTTGGAAAGCCATAAAGAATTAAATCTCGAAATACTCAGTATGCTGATTGAATGCAAAGAACCGTTGACTGCTGAAGATATCGCCGGTAAGACTGGAAAATCATCACGTACGATAAGAACATATCTTAAGGAGATAGCAGAGATTCTTCAGGAAGATGGAATTGCCCTTGTAAGAAAGCCAAATGTAGGGATATATCTCCTTGCAGAAGAAAATGAAAGAAAATGCCTTAAAGATAAATATATCAGACGAGTAAACAAATGTGAAGTGTACGACTCCAAATACAGGAAAGATTATATCCTGGAAATCCTTCTTGTCAATAAATTCAAGTATACAATGCAGATGTTCGCCGATGATTTATACTGCTGTAAATCAACTATTGCAAATGATTTTGAAGCTGTTGACGAATGGCTGACAAAGCATAAATTGAAACTCGTACGAAAGAAAAATCGAGGATTCTGGATTGAAGGAACCGAAATTGAATTTAGAAGTGCAATAATGGCATATCTAACAGAAACTGATAAAACAGATATTCCCGAATCGGATTTAAATCTAGAGGATGTTGATTTCAGACTGAGCATAACCAACTTTAACAAACTAAGAGAATTCTTCCCGGATATTGATTTGATGGCAGTTCAAAATCTCATTTTAAAAGCAGAAGAAAATCTTGGGTCGTCTTTTGCTGATCAGGCATTTATCAACCTGATCACTCACATTGCAATAACAATCAAACGAGTTAAAGAAAAACAAGAAATAATCATGCCTCAGGAATTCAATGAGAAATTTAAAAACACTGATATTTATCCTGTGGCAGAAATACTAGTTGAGGGTATTGAAAAAGCGTTTAAGGTAGAAATGCCTGAAGATGAAGTTTGCTATATCTGTCTACACCTTCTGGGGTCGAAAATTCATGAAAATATAACCGACGATAATTGCCAGGATATTCTGGATATTCAAGATGAGTTTAATATAAAGATCGCCAAAGAAATCATTGACATTACCGGAGAGGTGTTAAACATTGATCTTGGTCACGATGAAATACTCCTTGCCTCTTTAGTGCTTCATATACGACCAGTAATCGTGAGACTAGAAAATGGCTTGAAATTGAACAATCCAATGCTTCAAACGATAAAAAATGAATATGGTAATATATTTTGTGCATCTTGGGTAGCTGGAACAATATTTGAAAATGAGTGTGGACTCATGATCAATGAAGATGAAGTTGCATATATTGCAATGCATATCGCAGCTGCGATTGAAAGATTAGACAAACGTGTAAAAACGATCGTTGTCTGCTCAAGCGGAATAGGTACAGCGCAGTGGATAAAGAGTAAATTAACTCGGAAATTCAGTAATCTGGAAATCATCAGAGTCCTCTCGGTTGATAAGCTTACCCCAAACATGATGGAATCATGTGATTTGATAATATCGACTGTGCCTTACAAAATCAATTCCAAAAAAGCGGTTTATATCAGTGCTCTTCTGAATAATGAAGATATCGACAGAATCAAGGAAACAATCGGCGAGTTGGATATAAGGACAATCGATTATCTTACGGAAATTACAAGTACAATAGATCTTGAACTGATTTCGGAAGATTATTGTTTTATTGAAAACGATATTAAAGATTATCATGAAATTATTAAGAAGTATGGGGAGTTTCTCATCCAGGATAATTATGCAAAGCAAGGGTACATTGAAAGTGTGCTTGAACGAGAAGTAGTATCGTCCACGTATTTAGGCAAAGGAATCTCAATACCTCACTCATCAATAGAGTATGTTAATAAGTCAAAAATTGCAGTAATTAAACTTGGAAATCCTATTATGGATAAACGTGACCCAATAGAAATAATATTTATGCTATGTCTCAAAATCGATGGGTACGGCATAGCGACAAACATATTCACCGAATTCTATGGGATGATTGACAACGATGAATATATGAAGCAACTTAAATTTACAAATGACCCAAAAGAAATGAATAAAATGCTAAGGAGATTTAATTATGGTAAAACAGGTCAAAGAGAACTTGATAAATGAGGAAATGATTTTTCCAGAGCAAGAATTTGCTACTAAATGTGAAATCATTGAATTTCTCGGTAAAAAGATGAATGAACTTGGAAGACTGAACGATTATGATCAATATATTCAATCCGTTTATGATAGGGAAGAATGTTTTGCAACTTCCATAGGTTTTGGTATTGCAATACCACATGGTAAATCGGATAGTGTGAAAATACCATCTTTAGCTTTCATGAGTCTCAAGGATAAAATCGTATGGATTGAAGATGAAGAAGTCAATATGATTTTCCTAATTGCAGTGCCTAATAAAGCTGCAGGAAATTTTCATCTGAAGGTACTTGCTGAACTATCCAGAAAACTTATTGATGAAGAATTCAGAACCCGAATTTTAGGGATGACTGATATTTCTGAGATATGTGAAATGCTTACATTCAACATTGATTAAATATAAAAAAGGAGGATTTTCAATGAATGAATTAATGGAAATTTTAAAAGACACAAGGAAACATCTCATGACTGGGGTATCACACATGATACCGATTGTAGTAGCTGGGGGTGTTCTGATCGCTTTGTCAGTAGCGTTTTCTGGCTCGCCAGCAGTTCCGGCAGATGGAACATTTCTAAGAGGAATATTTAATATTGGTGCAGCAGGTTTTTCACTGATGGTACCCTTTCTTGCAGCGTACATCGCATATTCGATTGCTGACAGGCCAGGACTAGCACCAGGCGCAATTGGTGGGGTGCTATGTAATCAAATTGGGGCAGGATTTTTAGGTGGACTTATCGTAGGTATAATTGCAGGAATTATAGCGTACTACTTAAAGAAGATTAAAGTGCCTACAACGATAAAACCTGTTATGCCAATATTCGTAATACCACTTGTTACATCTTTGTTGGTAGGAGCTTTAGTAACTTGGGTAATCGGAACTCCGATTTCATCTATGATGTCCGGCCTTACTGCCTGGCTTGTGGCTTTAAACACAGGCAATAAAATTTTGCTTGGAGCAATTATTGGAGCAATGTGCGCTTTTGATATGGGAGGTCCGGTTGGAAAAGTAGCATACACATTTGGTGTTGGACTTTTAGCATCTGGAGTGACCACTGTTATGGGAGCAGTAGGTGTTGGAGTTTGTATCCCGCCTTTAGGAATGGCACTTGCTACGTTTTTAGCACCTAAGAAATATACAATGGCAGAGAAAGAAAATGGGAAAGCAGCGCTAATTATGGGTACAATAGCAATATCAGAAGGTGCAATACCATTTGCAGCAATGGATCCAATTAGAGTAATCCCATCCATGATGCTTGGTGGTTCAATCGGTTCTGCACTTGCAATGATGTTTGGCGCTACTGATGCTGCTCCTTGGGGTGGGTTGATCGTCTTGCCAGTAGTTGGTAATCCTATTGGATACTTGTTAGCGATAGCAGTGGGTGTCGTGATAACAGCAGTAACAGTCAATCTATTGAAACCTGTTGTAACAGAAGATACAGATGCAGAACTTGAAATGGAGTCAATGGAATTGAGTTAATCGTTAAGCAAATTAGAAAGGAGTGAAAGGTACATGAAAATCGTAGCCGTTTGTGCTTGTCCTTCAGGTGTTGCTCATACTTATTTAGCAGCGGCTTCCCTAAAAGATGCTGCAAAAAAAAATGGTTTTGATATAAATGTTGAGACACAGGGTGCCATTGGAATCGAAAATCCTATAAAACAGACCGAAGTTGATGCAGCAGATTGTGTGATCATTACAAATGATACTGGTTTAAAAAATATGTATAGGTTCAATGGTAAAAAAATATATGCAATAAAAGCTAGTGAAGCTATTAAAAAAGCAGACATCATAATGAAAAAAATCAAAGATGAAATAACAGTGTAGTTAAGTTAGGTCTTTGTTAGACAATTACAAATCTCTAATCTTAGCTTTGGAGTTAATACATTTATAAACATTGTGTTAGCTTAACCTCTATACTTATGATATAACTATCTTAAATATAGAGGTTATTATTTATTTAAGGTAGGGGGTACAAGGGGGTGCAAATCTCAATCCATAAGCATATTCCGCGTATTAGTATCATCATATTGCCCAAACACATGTTGAGACAGTCGTGCTGATAGAGTGCCGAAAGCCATGATATACAGCGGTTGTAGCGTTTTAGGTAACTGAATAGTGATCCCGAAATTCCTATTTTTTGTGATGAAAACAGTTGTTTTGCTTAGGGGGGTCGCACTTTTTCGCGAATATAAACAAATGCGCGGAATTCATAGGATTTCGCGTAATGGTTATGAATTAACCCAAAAGGCAACGATGTGTTTCCATAGTTGGGACAGCATGAAAGTGAATCCTTAACGGCTAACGTCTGCTTAGGTCTGCAGTTCCGTTACCAGCAAGGAAAAGTAGAGGTCAACCATAACTAGCGAGTTGGCTTATTATGCAAATGAATTTATATACAAAAAATGGGTATATAATTAATAATTAGTAAGTCACGGTCATTAATAAAACAAGTTCAGCTTGGAAAGAGTTAACGAAAATCTCGATGAAGTATTTCACGCTATATAGGTTCAAATGGAAATGTTGGGAAGTGATGAAATGCAAAAGGTTGAAAAAATTAAAGTCGGAATCGGATTTGCGACTGGGCGGAAGAGTTTTCAAAAGGTATTAAAGTCATACGTGCATGGGTTGAATCAGAGTAGTTTTGTGAAAAACAATAAAATTGGTTTTAATCTTATTGTCGCATATGATCTTACATATAATAAAACCAAAGCTACAGATTACACTAAAATCTCATCGGAAATAGTTGAACAGATTAATAGCAGCAGATTTATTACAAAGATTTCCATAAAGGATGAAATTGACTTTCTAGTTCAAGAAACCATTGTTAGCGAGGATGAAGCTCACATGATCTTTGGAAAAGGCTATGCGGCAAGGCGAAATGCGGTGCTCTATAACGCTATAAAGTACAAAATGGATTACCTGATTTTTCTTGATGATGACGAATATCCAGTAGCAGTAACTAAAACACATAAAAACGCAGTTTGGGGTGGGCAAAATGTTTTAACCTCTCATCTTAAAAATATTACCCAGGCTGACATCACCAACGGACATCACTGCGGTTACATATCACCTATTCCATTTCTTGAATTTAGTGATAAAATGACTGAAACAGATTTTCGATCTTTCATTGAAGCGATAAGCAATGACATCCTAAACTGGGATAATATCAAGGCCGTTATGGAACGTGGTGGAGTAACATATGCCGATACTAAAATACTGACCACTGATGATGCAATAGAGGTACAGGAAATAAATCGTGCCAAATTTATATCGGGTGCTAATCTATGTATTAATCTTACTGAGCCCAAACGAGTTTTCCCATTTTACAATCCACCAGGAGCTAGAGGAGAGGATACTTTTTTAAGTACATGCTTAAGTGAACGTAAAGTTCTGCGTGTGCCATGCTATACATTCCATGATGGATTTTCTACTTATAATCAACTTCTGGAGGGTGTTCTCCCGATACGACTGAAGTTTATCAAAGCCGATAGTGAAAAGATTACCACACGCTTCTACAGAGCCTGCTTAGGCTGGATCCGATATAAACCACTCCTGCTCTATATCACACAGCCAGAGTGTTACGAGGAAAAGATTAAAATAATGAGGGAACAGCTTAACCGGACATTACCTAAAATCTGTTCGTATTTCGGACAAGCTGAATTTATGAATGTTTTAGCTGAATTGGAAAAGTACCATAAAAGAGTTGAAAAACATCATGATGAATTCCTTGAAACAAAACGTATTTGGGCAAATATCATGGAATTCTATGCAAATAATTTGAGTATATAGCTGATTAATAAATATGGGAACTACTGAGGCAGTTCCTTTTATTGAATAAAATGGATATATATACAGCTTAATTTATTTCTATGGGGGTAAAAATATTGTAAGAGTAAATAGTAAAAGAAAGCAATCTGGTAATATGTCAAGCGATAAATCAAAAGATAGTTTAGCAGAATGAATAAAAAAGTGCATGACAAATAAACCTCGAGATTTCAAAGAAAAAATCAAGGCAATTTGAAGCTATAAATTCGGAGTATGATCTACTCCTTGAGGAACAAAAAGTTGATTTTTGGCCAGCAATCCAAAAACCAAACGGATAAATTTCCGTGATGTAAGTGCGAGTGCTCTTTTGTGTTGATGGATTTTCACTTCATGGAACTTCTTTTGATAAAAGGCATCATACTCTGGAAGATGACGAACAACACTTCCTGTAGCTTCTATCAGGTAATAGCGAAGAAACTTGTTACCAGCCTTGCTCATCTTGGTGTCATCAGAATGAAAGTCGCCAGACTGATTTTCATTCCATACAATCCCTGCATATTTAGCTAGCGCTGAGTGACTGGAAAATGCATGCATACTGCCGATTTCAGCAAGTATACCAGAGGCAAAAACCGGACCGATACCAGGTATGGATTTCAAGCAGAGGTATTCTGTAGGATTAAGTCCGGAAACTGTTTTTTCAATAGCCTTGTCAATGGCCTTGATTTCAGCCTCGAAAGCTTTTATACAGTTTAAAGAAGATGCAATTGCGATGGTTAAGGGTTCGTAAAGACACTTGTCTAAACGATATGAATTTCTAGCAGCTGCTTGCAATATGGAAGCTACCTCTTGGGGATTGCTGAAGCGATTTTTTCCTTTCTCACAAACGAAAGAAATAAGCTCTTCAATCGATGCTTCAGCGATCTGTTCATTGGAAAGAAAATCGGTTAGAACAGCAGAAGCCGTAGCGCCATATTTGTTTGAGAAAGGGTGATTGTCATTTGTCAGTGTGGCAAACTCACTGAATTTTAGAAATACATTTGTAAGCATGTAAGTTTTTTCTCTGGTCAAGCATTCAACTAAATGCAGACGATGTCTGGTTAAGCGCTGCAGAGCCAGAAACTGTGAGCCTCGCCAGGGTTCGCAAGAGATTCTTCCAACTCGGGCAAAGTCAGCAATGACAAAGGCATCAATGGGATCCTTTTTACCCATGCCAATAAAAGACTTCTTGTAGTTGGCAACCATCTTTGGATTGAGACAGTAAACATATGTATTATAAGGAGCCAGAAGAGCACAAGAAGATAGAAAATTGGCAATATGAATCCCATAAAAAGAAGTGGACTCTAAAGCAATAATAATGCGTGTGAAATGGCTGCCAGCTAGCAAAGCAGAAAGTTTATCAGCGATTTTATCGGCGCCAGGCTGAGAATTAGGAACAGTAAATTCTAAAAGCTTATCCTGTTCGAAATTCAAGGTGCAAATTACGTTTTCACGGGCAGATACATCAATGCCAACAAACAAAGTAGATAGATACTCAGATTTTTTCATGATATCACCACCTTTCATGATAGAGATGAGGAAATTAGAGAAAGAATATCCTAATCTTAAGCACTGACTGAAACCTCGCATAATAAGCATTCAACCAACAGAAATACCTTGCTGGGGGCTACTGTAGGGGATGCAACATCTGAGTGAGCAGCATTTGATACTTAAGTCAGGGAGCAAGCTTTCTTAGCAATAGCACATAGCTTTGCAAGGAGTGATAGCTCAAACCTTCGCTAATAACCCTATATGGTTATTGTAGCATTAGGATATTATAAGTAAAAATAAATAAGAATATAGCTGTGATTATTAGCTATACTCTTATAATACGAGGAGTGTGTGTATGGCTACCAATAAAAAGGGAGATCTCACGAAGGAACACATCTACCAGACTTCGAAAACCTTGTTCTACAAAATCGGTTATACAAAGGCAACACTATCGAAGATTTCACATGAGGCATCCGTTCCTATCGGCCTGATCCCTTATCATTTCACCAACAAAGATCATATTGTCAGCATGATCTATTCCGATTTCATGAGAAGCATAGACGAGTGCATAGAGGCTCAAATGAAAGATGAAATTGACAACAGCATTCTTTTCCATGCTGTCCAGGAGAGGATCTATTTCCAAATCATTCTTAATGACGAAAACAACCTCCGCTTTTATCACGAATTTCTAAATAAAAAGTCCAACTATCGTATATTGAATTTTCTTATTGGCGAACGTTATCGACAATACCTGATTGACTTTGAGATTGAAATTGATGAAACAACATTTACCGCGCTGCTCCATGCGGATTTTGGAGCCAGACGAGAATTTTTCTTATATTATATGAAAGATCTGAATATTATGGACATTCAGGATGCCGTTTCATTCCTTCATGGAATCGTCCCCCGTCTGCTGAAAATCGATCAAAAAAGAGTGGATGAAATCCTGGAAAAATCTTTTGAAATTTACACAAGGATAGATTGCAGAGATCTTTGTTTTTTAATTTGAAGGCAGTATGCTTGATTTCTACATTAAAAAGGGTGTAAACTAGTTCAGTTTTACACCCTTTTATGTTTCTATCCTAATAACTACTTCTTTAGAATGCAGGTACTACAGCACCTTTATACTTTTCTTCAATGAAGTTTTTCACGTCCTCAGACTGGATCACTTCTTTCAGGGTATCAAAAACGGCTCGGTCATCACCTGTTCTTATAACAACAACATTTGCATAGGTTTTAGCTGCAATAGAATCCTTCTCTTCCGATAGAAGTGCATCTGAAGTGTTAAAGCCGGCTTCAATTGCATAGTTCCCATTGATGACGGCAATATTTACATCAGGAACAGAGGTAGGAACCTTTGCGGCTTCAACCTCAATGAATTTAAGGTTCTTAGGATTGCTTACGATATCCTTTACTGTGGCATTAAACCCTGCGTCTTCCTTTACCTTAATTAGGCCTGCAGTTTCTAACAAAAGAAGTGCTCTGGCTTCATTTGTTGTATCATTGGGGACGGCAACGGTATCTCCATCTTTCACTTCATCCAGAGATTTCGTTTTCCCGGCATAGATTCCCAGAGGTTCGAAGTGGACAGGAATGATCGCGGTAAGGTCGGTGTTGTTTTTTGCATTGAAATCATCCAGATAGGGTACATGCTGGAAAAAGTTCGCATCAAGTTCTTTATTTTGCAATGCATTATTCGGCGCTACATAGTCAGTGAACTCAACAATTTTTAGCTCAATGTTCTTTTCAGCCAGCAAAGGCTTTATAAACTCCAGGATCTCTGCATGGGGTACAGGTGTCGCACCGACGGTTAACGTAACCGTCTTGGAATCTGAACTGCTACCTGATTTTGAAGTGCAGCCAGCGAACACCCCTGCTGCTATCATAAAAATCGCAAATAAAATAATTCCTTTTTTCTTCATCTTTACACTCATCTCCTTTTTATTATTACTAATCCTATGGTTTTAGTATGGATTTATGTAGATATAATTCTAACCCTTTATGATCAGTCTGTCAACACCCATTGAAAATATACACATTGAAAATGTATTGTACATATTACTAATTCAGTTTATTGATTTTCTTTGAAATTCTATTGCCAGTAATTTGAATCAGCTGAACAATAGCCACCAATAGTACAATGGTCACCATCATCAAATCCCGTTCATACCTGTAATAGCCGTAACGGATGGCAATATCCCCTAAGCCGCCTCCACCAACAGCCCCTGCCATTGCAGAATATCCAACAAGGGTTATGGTCGTAATTGACGCTCCAAGGATAAGTGATGGCATGGATTCAGGAATCATCACTTTTGTTATGATCTGCATATTCGAACACCCCATGGAAATTGCCGCTTCAATGATCCCTTTGTTCAACTCTCTGAGAGAACTTTCCACCATTCTGGCAACAAAAGGTACCGCTCCTATCACCAGGGGGACGATTGATGCCGTTACGCCTATGGAAGTCCCTACAATAAGTCTGGTCAAGGGGATCACCGCAATGAGTAGGATGATAAAGGGAACTGACCTGACGATATTTACAATTGTTCCCAAGATGTTATAACAGGTTTTAGCAGGCATTATGCCATTTTCATCCGTTACGACCAGTGCAATTCCTGCGGGAATCCCTATAAGATAGGAGAAAAAAACAGATACAAAAATCATATACAGGGAATCGATAGTGCCCTTTATAAGGATCGAACCATATTCATTTAACAATTCCATTCCTATTCCCCCTCAAAATGATTGATCAAATCTGCAGTAAGACCATCCTTGACAATCTTTGCACTTTCGATTACCGCTACCCTGTTGCATATCGCTTCCACAACTTTCATCTCATGGGTGATGATAATAATTGTAACGCCCAACCGTATATTGATACTTTTCAAAAGCTCCAGAATAGACAATGTTGTTACGGGGTCTAATGCAGAAGTAGCTTCGTCACAAAGCAGCACTTTAGGCTGATTGGCAAGGGCTCTCGCAATGGCTACCCTTTGCTTTTGCCCGCCGCTTAATTTGGCAGGATAGCTGTTTGCTTTATCTTCAAGACCTACTAGTTTTAACAGTTCCTGAACCCTCGCGTCAGCCGCCTTGCTGTCAAATCCTGCGATTTCAAGAGGAAACTTAATATTTTGAAAGACATTTTTCTGCATAAGAAGATTAAAATCCTGGAAAATCATACCCAGACTTTGTCTCGTTTTTCGGAGTTCAGGTCCATTCATCAGCGTAATGTCTTCCCCATCGATCAAGATATTTCCAGCCGTAGGCTTTTCCAGGAGATTAATACATCGGACCAGTGTGCTTTTCCCAGCACCGCTTAAGCCGATAACGCCGTATATGTCTCCTTTTTTAATATCCAGGTTAACGTGATCAAGTGCTAAAAAATCACCATGATCACTATGATATATTTTTGTTAAATTTTGAATTTTAATCATATTAGACTACCTTTCATATATAATACATCTCAGGAAGCAAGTTGTTCATTTTTTTATATTCAGCCACCATATCCTCTAATGTGACCGCATCCACCAAAGCATTCAGTTTATCATCGATTTTGCTCCATATATTTGCATAAATGCAATATATGATGTCGTTTTTCTCGATCTCCGTCTTTACTTTTTCATCAACGATGGAAAGGTTGCCTTCCAGGGCTCTGAGAATTCTGCCCATGGTAAGATCTTTGGCAGGTTCATTCAGGAGATAACCTCCCTGGGCGCCTTTTATACTCTTTACGATTCCTGCTTTTCTTAATGTGGAGAATACCTGCTCAAGGTATATTTCAGAAATACATTCCCGCTCTGCGATATTGGATAATGACTGGTGCCCTTCTTCCGAAAATACCGCCAGATCGATCAGTGCCCTTAACCCATATCGCCCTTTAGTAGATAGTTTCAATTAATTCACCTCATACAGATCTCATTTTATCAATGCTGACCCAAAATTTAAATAAAATACTCGATGGTTTCTTTTTTCATGTCTCTATATTTAAGGACCAGATCCTCAATAGTGACGGAGTCCACCACCTTGTCGATTTCATCAGACATACCTTTCCATAAAAGCCTGGAGACACATGATTTATATCTGCTGCAAGACATGGCATCCTTGCTGGAAACCAGACAGGCTACCGGTACAAGTTCCCCTTCCACAGCTCGTATTACCTCTCCTGCGGTTATTTTCTTTGCAGGTTTTGCCAGTTTGTATCCACCCTGGGCGCCTCTGATACTTTCCACGATTCCATTTTGTCTGAGTATAACAAAAAGCTGTTCTAAATAATTTTTTGATTTGTCCAATCTGTCCGCTATATTTTTTAAACTTTCAAGTTCATCGCTGGAATGATAAGCTAGATCAAGCACTGCTTCCAATGCATATCTTCCTTTTGTAGAAATTTTCATAACACTACCTCCAAATTTACTCCTTTATATTATCATTTCACCTATTTCTATTCAATACATTCCATACTTTTTGGATATAAAATCGATATTTTTACTATGTTATGATATTGGGATGAACTTTCCTGATCTAAAAAAAACCTTGTGTCTGCACACAAGGTTTGTATTACATATTAAATTGTTCTATCCCGTATACTTTGTAACCAGCTCTGCCAAGGGCAAATTTGATATCCGCATCATCCACGTCATATCCATCCAGGACGGCAAATTTAGCGTCTAAATTTACATCCACCGCTGAAACTCCCACCAAACCCTTAAGTGATTCTATTATACGTCCTGCGCATTGTCCGCAGCTCATGCCTTCTATTGTAATCTTCTTTTTCATATGATTTTCCTCCTAAAACATTCAACCGGTACCTGTTGGATTTATCCGGCTATCAAATTGATATTATTCTCCGATTATCTATACCATGGATTATACATGATACTTATGGAGAAGGTGTGTAGATGAGAATTTTCTATCTTTTTTATCAATTCGTGGAATCATCATATCATATAGGTATAATATTGTCTATTATATGTTAATCTTTTTATTACAAAAGTCTCATATTCGAGCAAGTGTAAACGTCGTCAAGTTAAGTACACTTAATACAGCGCGCTTTTTCCCTCTTCACCAGAGAACACCGTCTTCGACGAGTTGTTCTCGTGTGATTTACTATCACATAAAAAGCACCTTTTACATACATGATACACTCAATTAAGAGCATATCGTATGTAAAAGGTGCTATTAATAAGAACTTCGACCTAAGGGATCAATTAAATCCCAGTACAGGACCCAGAGCGATGGTGAGTCCAGACATGACAAGAACCCAAAATACGCTTATTATTAATCCTGGGACGAACATATCCAGCATTTTATAATAACCTTTTGGATAGGTGATCAGGATCACCGTGTCAAGAGGCAGTAAAAATGCGCAGGATGCTGTAAAGGCAACGGGTATGCAATAAAGTGCTGGATTGACTCCAGTACTGGTGGCAAGTCCAATAATTGGTGGAATCACTGCTGCAATCAGGGCCGGATTGATGGGTATGGGAAGATGGATGATTACCGTAAAAGCAGACAGTATGATAGTTACCCATATCACATCAAAGGCACCTATCCCGCTTAACACATTCTGCACTACCCAAGCAGACAACCCGGTATCGACAGATGCGAATCCAAGACACATGACTGATCCGACTAAAAGAACGACATTCCAACCGGTGTACTTGTGAACATCATCCCAGTCTACCAGACTAACCCCAGGTAAAAACATAACCACTGCTGCAAAAATCGCAATTTGTACGATATCAAGGGTCCTTATCCATGAACTGGCTACCCATAAAACCATACTTATCATCATGATGATGGCCGTCTTATATTCCCTGGTGCTCCATTTTCCGAGTTCCTGTTGTTCCTTAACAAAAAATGCTTTTTCTCCGATGGATTCGATTTCCGGTGGGATGATCGTAATTAAAACAAACCATGCAATAACAATCATTATTAAATACATGGGGACGCCTAACCCCATCCACTGAAAGAAAGTAATGTCGATGTTGGCAATAGACTTGATCAGGGACAAGGCTAAAATATTGATGGAGCTCCCCGCTGGAGTTGCAACCCCGCCGATAAGTGCCGCGATGGGGATACCGATCATGATGGCTTTCCCAAAATTACTTCCTGGCTTCAAATTCAAATTATTAAGTATTGGAAGTGACAAGGTCATCCAAATGACACTCGAAGGCACATCTGATAGGAATGTGGAGGTGGTGGCGCAACCGAACATGAATACAAATATTGCCGTTTTGCTACCTGTTCCTGTGTGATTGATCAGCATCAGGGCAAACCTGCGTCCCAGACCTGATTTTTCAACTGCTAAGGATAAAACAAAGGAAGCAATGATGAAAAATATTACCGGACTGGAAAAGCTGGCTACTGCACTTCCCAAGCTTTTAGAAATTCCTAGTAGTGGCATTAAAGCAAGGATCAGCAGGGACGTAACCGCTACTGGAAGGCTCTCCATTGCCCAAAGGACAATCGCTGCGGTAAATAAGGCAGCCAGACTTCTGGCACTTGCCATCAGGCCTCCTGCGTCCGCATTTCCAGCAGGCAGCAGATAATACACCAGAAGACCCGCAATAACGGCTATAACAATTCCTAGAATACTTCTTTTAACCGTACTTTTGTTCTCGGTTTGAATAAATTTAACTTTAGAATCATTGCCTGACAAATCGTTTTTATTTTTCATGTGACCGCTCCTTCAAAATAGAGTGTGAAATAAAAAGTTGTTCTGCTTGATCCGGAATAAAAATTTTTCCGGAAGTTTTGTTTTTCAAAATCGGTTTCTTCAGTTAAATTTTTTTAATAAAAATGCCCCGTCTGAGTAGACATCCATCCGAAATCAAACGCATTTAAACGTTTACATTATCAGCAGACATCACAAAATCAGCCCCCTTTAAGTTATTGTTTAAGAAATACAAAAGCAATGCAGATCCGGCAAATGAATTTCCAAGAAACAAAAATAGAAAATAGTGCAGGATTTATAACTATGAATACGTATACAATTATACCTATATAATTTTTTCATGTCAACGGGAATCTTGTTCATCTGCACACAAAAAAACTCCGAAATCAACATGGGTTGTTCTTTTTCATTCTCTTGAAAACAGCCAAATCAGCCTGATCCAACCACTCTTTGCACATGTAGTTGGTCGTCATAACTAAGACATCGCTATCGTCAACATCGAAAAAACGCCGTTTAATCCAGTGCTTTTCGTTCCAGGGGTTCAGTGTCATGGTCCACTGTTTAAACAGATTCTCAGGCACCTCTCCACGTATGGATTCATCTAGTATATCGAAATCAGATTCATTCATGATCTCATAGGCTTCATCAATCCAGCCCCAGCACAGAACGCCAATGTCCACGGTTATTGATGTGATTTTCAGCGGATCATCAAGCCACTAAAATAAATCTTCTAGTCAGTTGGTTTATATGTCATTTCAAGCGGAGATTCCTTGATCTCCCAATAATCATCCAGCTCCAACCGGTGTATCGCCCATTTAAGTTCAGCAAAACAGGAATCTTTTAGTGTCCGGAAAGTCTTACGGTAACCAACAGGTTGGCCTGTGGATACTTCACCATGTTTGTCACAAACCACAAAGCTGCTGTTTTTAATTTCTTTGATGCATGGCTGCCCTTTACCACTCGATAGCAACCTTTAAAGCTCCAAAAGGTTTTATATCCCCTGCAACTACCTTGGGAAGACTGATTTTTTTCAATTTTCAAGCTCAATCTCCCCTGTGATCACTACAGGTAGTGCGCCTTCCAGCTTTAACTTGTCAGTGAACAAACCATATCGTTTACCAAGAAGCTCAGCTGATCTTAATCTAGCTTTTTCAGAAGGCTCCTTCAATATCTTCCTGGCCTTACTCACTCCGTCCCCGCAGCCCTCGACCACAATTTCTGTTGAGAGACACTCACCGCGCAATACAGACTTCAGATATTTTAAGATTTCATCTTGATTTGCTATCAAATCGGCTGATTTCTCGCTCATTCGTTTTTCCAACACTGCTTTATTCAGGTTTTTTTAAGTTTTCATCACCAATTTGTCCTGCTGTTTTTACCGAGTACCCAGCCCGTATTGAAGCCTGTATTGCATTCAAATCGATAAGATATTCATCACAGAATCTTTTCTGTTTTTGGGTAAGCTTTTTCATACGTACCTCCAACAAAAAAAGAACCCGAAAGGATTCTTTTTTTGAAATAGTATTCAGTTTTGATACCTACTAAATTGCAGGTGGCTCCTCCTCGTCAGGCTGTAGTTCCTCAACATTTGGCTGTGGTTCCTCAACATTTGGCTGTGGTTCCTCAACAACAGGCTGAGGCTTCTCTGTTCGCTGTATCCAAATGTAAAAGAAACTATCCGTCAGCCGCTCTGTACCAGGTTCATAATCTTGACGGAAACATATACCGTCTTTAAAATCACCACCTGAGTCTTCATAAGTGATTCGAGGTACTAAACCGTTTGACTTTAATATACTGATAGCTTCTGATTCAGTTTTTCCCCTTACATTTGGTACAATTGACCAATCATACATTTTATGTTCATCTTTAGTCTGAATAAAAATAAAGAAACTAGCATCAGTATTCCACTTGGTGCCTGCCGCTGTATCTTGATAATAACAAATTCCCTCTTCTATATTTTTACCTGAATCTTGGTAGGAAACTCGACCAACAAAACCGCTTGCTTTTAAAGTACTAACCGCTTTAGATTCAGTCATTCCAACTACATTGGGTACAATCAACCATCTTCTCGGTTCACTTATCATTTTAATTTCATCTTCTGAATATATTTTCTTTAAACTTTCGATATATTCAGGATCGTTACTCAAATCTCTTCCTTGATCATCATCAGGCACATATTTTCCATCATTTAAATCTTCTCCTTGACCTAAATCAGATATTTCTTGTGTGGTAATATCAATTTCTTTATTCCTCAAATTTCCTAAAAATGATTCAGATTGATCTGCTTTTAAAAAAAATATAGTAGTTCCTACAAAAAAAACTACTAAAACAGCAAAAATCTTAATACGGTTGTTTTTTGATTTTAAAAAAGCAATAATTTTGTTCAATTTAGATTCCCCTTTTTAGATGTACATATTAAATATTCAGATCATGAGAAAAACAAAATTAGCAATGAGAATGCAACCTTTTCTATTTTTTTCTTTTGTAGTTACTTTATCATTTTTGAATCCTTGTGTCAAATAATACCAGTACTTTTTAGTATATTAAAAAGTATGCTAATTATTGGACGTTACATTTCTTTACTATCACTTTATCACATGGAATCATAAAGTGTTGTGCCTCTTAGTGGCGAATCTTTGATGCAACCCTTCGGATATGATCATAGCTGTAACCTGTTTCGTATGCGATTTCCTTAAGAGATTTGCCTTCAAAAAGCTGCATATTTGATTTTCTGTCAATGCCTTCTAAGCCACGTATTAAATTTCTAATCTCTCTTTGACTACTTTTGATTTCTTTAATTCGAGTCATGCATTCTTCTATTTTCATAAAGCCATAATATGATTGGCTTCTGATACCATCTGAGTCTAAGAAACTCGTCCTTTTGGATAACCTCTTGGTCTTTGCCTATTGATAATACGTTGTTTTCTCTTCTCCAGGTGCGCTAGAAATCTGTTCTCGATTTCCAGCTCTTTCCTCAAATTGATCATACAGTTCAATCACATCACTTCCTTTCTCTAAAACCTTGGATATCCCCAATTAGAATGGCAGATCATCATCATCAAGTGGTTCAAAATCCGATATATCCTCTTGTTGCTCTGGCCCTTTTTCGTCCGTTCATATCTGACCGGAGAATCAAGATTCAGATTCTTGATTACATCACAGCCGGATGCATCAGGAAAAAGTCATCACCAGATTTTGGGACGAACAAAATCTTGAGCAAATTCTTTGGGTACTGCGTGCAAGAATGCTATATCAAACGGAATCCATATGCCGGAATCAAGCTTGCTGCTTATAAGGAAGTTGATGATGAAGTCAGGGATGAAGGAGCGGTTGAGACGTTCACAGAGGACGAAATTAACAGATACTCAAACACATTGATAAGAACGTCAAGTTGCGTACTTTAGTTAAATTTGCTCTTTCTACGGGCTTAAGGCAAGGAGAGCTACTTGCATTAAGCGTTGATGATATAGATGATATGACCGTATCCGTGAATAAAAGGGTTAAAATGGTTAAAATATTTTCTTCACGAAAAGAATTCACATATGAATTCCAGACATCTGCCCCTAAAACGGAAAGCTCTATCCGGAAAGTACCAATACCTTCCTGGCTATTGGCAGATCTTAAAGAACTTGAAAAACTAAGACATCTGGAAAAGCTAAAAACAGGGGAAGCATATCATGATATCGAGTTTTTATTTCCTTCCGAGGTTAGAACAACGCTGAATGCAAGAAATCTTCTGCGCTCCTGGCAACGGATCTTCGAGACAATCTACGTAACATATAAGAAGTTTCACGTGCTGAGACACACTTACGTTACGCTGCTACTTAAAAAAGGTACGCCCCTCTTGACCGTTTCGCGGCTCCTGGGACAAACCTCTATTAAAACTACACAAATCTAAACTCACGTCGTAGAAGAAAGCAAGAAAAACGAAGTAGAAAAACTTAACGAAATACTTAGTGTTTAAATAGTGGTTAAATTTTCTTATTTCAAGCTTCGAATTTTATATAAAAGCTCTGAAAGCCTTGATAACAATGGTGATCCCGACTGGACTTGAACCAGTGACCTCTACCGTGTCAGGGAGGACCTGCATACAAAACACTGAAGCCTTTAGTGTTTCTTTATCCTAAAAAGTGCTCTATTAATCAGAAGTTGCCACACAAGTTGCCACACAAAACGATGAGGGTTAACCCCTCCTCGTTGCAATTATATACCTGTAAATTGGCTTCAATCACCTCTTAAGCCATAGCAGTCACACGCATAAAAATGGTTAAGGTTTGACCATTGGGCTACCGAACAGAGTTGCAAATAAAAAAACTCTGAAACGCAGATGCACGAAGGCACTCGTCAGAGCTTTATCATTATAAAAAATGGTGATCCCGGCTGGACTTGAACCAGTGACCTCTACCGTGTCAGGGTAGCGCTCTCCCAGCTGAGCTACGAGATCATTACCAACTTATTATAACGACTAATGTTTATATTTTCAAGACTTATTTACACTTTGTTTCTTTTTTCGTAATTTAACACATCATTTCTGGTCAGGCAGCTGCTGGTTTGTCCATCTTTTTGCCTGCATAAAATATTCTGCTAACATTGAGAACTGCGATAAGTGCTACGCCCACATCGGCGAATACCGCACTCCACATGTTGGCATAGCCCAGAGTGCCCAGTATCATAACCAGTATTTTTACCCCCAGAGCAAAGAAGATGTTTTGTATGATGATTTTATGAGTGTACTTGGCAATACGTATTCCCAATACGATCTTTGAGGGATCATCTTTCATCAGTACGATGTCAGAAGCCTCAATGGCTGCATCTGAACCCAGGGATCCCATGGAGATGCCCACATCCGCCATAGCCAGCACTGGGGCATCATTGATTCCATCACCTACAAATCCAATGGTTTTTTTGCTGGACTGCAAGCTTTTCAGCCGTTCAAATTCAAATACTTTATCCTGGGGCAGGAGTTCAGCCTTGACTTCGTCTATTTCAAGTATCCCCTTGATATATTCTGCAATATTTTTATGGTCTCCCGTAAACATAACGGTTTTTTTGATACCTTCTTTTTTGAGATCATCAACGAGACTCAGGGTATTACTTTTTATCTCATCGGTGATCAGCATATAACCCAGGTACTTTTTGTCTCTGGCAACATGCACGATGGTACCTGCTTCTTTTGGATTGATGATTGCTATCCCATTTTCCATCATCAGTTGCTGATTGCCTGCAATAATAGACTGTCCTTGATAAGAGGCTTTCACTCCTCTGCCAGGATTTTCGATGTAGTCTTTAACCGTGTCCAAGTCGATATTTTTTTTGTAGAACTTTGTTATCGACCTGGCAATGGGGTGATTTGAATAAGCTTCTGCAGCTGCAGCAGCTTCCACAATCGACTCGACTGTCTCATCTTTTGCCGTTATGATTTCCGTCACTTCAAAGACTCCCTTGGTAAGTGTGCCGGTTTTGTCGAATACTATGGTATCCATATTTTTCAGGGCTTCCAGATATTGTGTGCCTTTTATAAGGATCCCCTGGCCGGATGCCGCACCCACACCACCGAAATAACCCAGGGGTATGGAAATCACAAGAGCGCAGGGGCAAGATACCACCAGAAATATCAAACCTCTCTGAAGCCACTGACTGAAGGGATCGCCTGTCACTAATGGGGGTACAACAGAGATGAGCACTGCAAAGAGTACAACGATAGGCGTATAATACCTCGCAAATTTTGTTATCAATTTCTCCGTGTTGGATTTTTTTGAACTGGCATTTTCGATGAGATACAGTATTTTTGCTACAGCTGAATCTTCATAGACTTTTTCAACTTTCATCTTCAGGGAAGAGGTGGTATTAATAAATCCACTTAAGACCTTGTCACCCTCCCTTGCGGACCTTGGGATCGATTCCCCGGTCAGAGGTGAGGTATCCATCATTGAGCTTCCTTCGACAATTTCACCATCCACTGGGACCTTCTCTCCTGGCTTAATGAGTATGATATCTCCAACTATAAGCGTTTCAGGCGTTACCTTCGTCAGGGCTCCGCCCTCGTATCTGTTGGCATATTCCGCTTTAATGTCGATTAAATCCTTAATCGATTTTCTTGAACTATCTACCGCATAAGACTGGAACACCTCTCCGATTTCGTAAAAGAGCATAACGGCTACGCCTTCGCTGAATTCACCTATTGAAAAAGCTCCAACTGTAGCGATAAACATTAAGAAATTTTCATCGAAGAGTTCCTTATTCATGATGTTTCTTATCGCTGATTTAATGACATCGTAACCGATCAGAAAATAAGCGGCAAGGTACAATACGAGGTAGTTTTCTTGATAATATCCCATGAGCGCCGCTGTCAAATAAATCATTATCCCTGCCAGAAGGCGGTAATTTGTCAGAAAATATCTGAGTATACTTTTCTTTTTTTCAACTGATTTTACGGGAGCGTTATCCGTACCGCATGAAACACAGGAAATTCCATCCTCAGAATACATTTTGTTTGAGTCTTTTCTGCTGACGATGACCTGAGGCTCTATCCTCTTAATAATTTTTTCTACCTTTTCCAATACAAGGGTTTCGTCCTCACCAGACTCCAGCTCTATATTAAAAGTGCTGGCCGCAAAGCTGATGGATGCTCCCTTTACCTGAGGAAGTTTACTTACAGCATCTTCTATTTTACCTGCGCAGCTGGAACAGCTTAATCCTTCTAAATATAATTGCAGCAATTTAATCACCCTCTCTTATGTTTGATATGCTCCAGTGAAATCTTGATAATGGATTTCACATATTCGTCATCCAGAGAGTAAAACATCTGTTTTCCTTCTCTTCTGTATTTCACAAGCCCACTTTGCTTAAGCAGCCTCAACTGGTGGGATACGGCAGACTGAGATACATGGGTAAGCCTGGTTATACAGCCTACACAAAGTTCTTCATCAAGCAAAGTGCTAAGTATCTTAACTCTTGTATAATCCCCAAACACCTTGTATAGTTCTGCCAGATCGTTTATTTCGCTATCATTCGGAATATAAGATTCATTAATCATGGCCGTCCTCCGTCCTTACATATGAATATGTGTTCATATGTAGAATTATAAAACAGCTTATCGCTGATGTCAATACGCAAGGTAATTTTATTTGATATACTTTCCTTTGAGATGTACAATTATCTTGTAGCAATTCAACGAACATAAGGGAGAAATCAAATGACTGCAATATTTGATAATGACTGGTCTGAAATTTTAAAAGACGAATTCGAAAAGGACTATTATAAATATTTAAGGTCCGTGCTTAAAAACGATTATAAAAATGGCAGCGTATATCCTTCAATGGAAAACATATTCAATGCCCTGCATTTTACTTCCTATAAAGATACACGAATACTGATCCTGGGTCAGGATCCTTATCACGGACCAAATCAAGCCCATGGACTCTGTTTTTCTGTGAACAACGGCGTACCTATCCCTCCCTCTCTCCTCAATATTTATAAGGAATTGAAGGATGATTTGGGCTGCTACATTCCTAACAACGGCTGCCTGAAAAAATGGGCTGATCAGGGTGTGTTGCTTCTGAATGCCGTGCTGACTGTCCGGGCTGGTATGGCTGCCTCACATAGTAAAATAGGGTGGGAAAAGTTTACCGATCATATTCTATCCATGCTAAACGAGAAATCAGAGCCCGTCGTGTTTATATTGTGGGGAAAATATGCACAATCCAAAGAATCCTTGATTACAAATAGCAGACATATGATCATAAAATCTGTTCACCCAAGCCCCTTATCAGCCTTCAGAGGATTTTTCGGGAGCAAACCATTTTCAAAAGCCAACGTGTTCCTGAAAGCTCATGGATTTAAGGAAATCGACTGGCAGATTGAAAACATTTGATCACCGAATCATAATGTGCTTGTTTCTCTTATATAGTATGTACTATATCTTGTTAAGTTTGATTTAAATGAAGGGTTATAGTATTATATGGTATATACTAAACAATCGTGGAGGGTTGAACCTTGAATAATTTTACGACAAAAGAACTTCAGCTACACCAGGACTATCTGGAACTTTTATCCCAGAATTTCCCAAGCATATCCCAGACAGCCTCAGAAATCATCAACCTCAAGTCTATTTTGAATCTTCCAAAAGGAACAGAGCACTTTCTGACCGATCTTCACGGAGAGTACGAGTCCTTCAATCACGTTGTAAGGAATGCCTCCGGTGTCGTAAAAAGAAAAATCAATGATGTGCTGGGAAAAACACTGACACAAAGCGATATCAGCGAGTTGGCTTCCCTTATCTACTATCCTGAAGAAAAACTCCAGATGGTAAAGGAAAATGAAGAAAATATCTCCGACTGGTACAAGACCACCATCTATAGACTGATTCAAGTGTGCAGAGATGCCTCTTCCAAATATACCCGTTCCAAGGTAAGAAAAGCTCTTCCAACGGATTTCGCATACATTATTGAAGAACTTCTTCATGAGGACGAAGAAAGATTCAATAAAAAGGAATATTACAATAAAATCATCGACACCATCGTCGAACTGGACAGAGCTGATGACTTTATCGCTAATTTGTCAGCCGTCATACAAAGACTGACGATTGACCACCTGCACATCATTGGGGATGTATACGACCGCGGTCCAGGTCCGCATTTTATTATGGATACGCTCATGAAGCACCATTCGGTTGATATTCAATGGGGAAATCACGATATCCTCTGGATGGGGGCAGGCGCAGGAGACCGTGCCTGCATTGCCAATGTCATACGAATTTGTCTCAAATACACCACGATGGATATCCTTGAGGAAGGCTACAGCATAAACCTCTTTCCCCTTGCGACATTTGCCATGAACACCTATGCCGATGATGACTGCACCAAATTCAAACCCAAAATCGGTCCAAATGAAATTGT
>JAAXUP010000156.1 GCA_013335935.1 Eubacteriaceae bacterium
CTGCACTTGGTCTTCCTTTTATCATATCCTTAATTGGCCGGGTATTTAACGGCGGGCTAAGACCCGACAGGATCAAAAGGCATATTCCAGGATTTTTCGGGCTATTGGCTCCTTTATTTCAATTCTTGCTGTCCATCGTTTTTCTTCCTTATCAGGCATTGATGGTTCTGGATGCTGTCGTTGTGACCTTGGTACGAGTCCTGATAACCAGGAAGAACATGCTGGTATGGATCACTTCTGCAGATTCTGACAAAACTCAGAAAAATTCATTAAAAAGCTATTTATCTACAATGGGCTTCAGCATGCTGGCAGGCTTGATCACTGTTGTTTTAGCATACTTTTTTAAACCAGAATACCCAGGACTAAGTTTGTTTTTCTTGCTGAGCTGGGGAGCTGCGCCCTTCATTGCCTATTTTATCAGTAATGATAATAATTATGATGAAGAAAAACTTGAGCCGAAGGATTTACAGGAACTTAGTAAAATAGCCAGAAAAACCTGGAGATACTTCGAGGAATTTTCTAATGCTAAAAATAATTATCTTGCTCCGGATAACTTTCAGGAAGATCCCCCTAAAGGAATCGCCTACCGGACATCACCGACAAATATTGGTCTTGGACTTCTGGCCTCCTTGTCGGGGAGAGATATGGGTTATACGGGGATACTGGAAACTACCGATGTCATTGAAAAAACCATTACTTCCATAGAAAAAATGGAAAAATGGGAGGGTCATTTATATAATTGGTATGATACCAGGACCTTAGACCCTTTAATTCCTCTTTATGTATCCACTGTGGACAGCGGAAACTATGTCTGCTATCTGGTAACCCTGGTTCAAGGTTTGAGGGATTATTATTCACGCCCTTTGGTGGATAAAGCCTTCGTCAAGGGGATCAAAGCCACTATTCTCAACGGTGTTGAAGAAGGTGAAGAATTCCCTTTTGATTTCACTATATTCGATTTTATGGAATATGATGAAAAAATCGATCTGATGAAATGGAATCATTCTTTAAGTGTTCTTATGGATTGGACTGTTGCCGCACCGATCTATAAACAGGAATGGAAAACAAAAATTATCAAAATGGCCAGGATGTTCAGTAATGAGCTTAATACGTTCACTCCCTGGATCTCCATGATGGATACAATGCCAAATGAAATGCTTGAGAATAAAATTTGGTCTGAAAAAACCGTTTTGTTATTGAATACGCTGAAAACAAATGGCTGTCTGAAAGACTTGCCTGTAAACAATAATAATGTAATGGAACAGATCGCGAAACTTGAACCGGAATTACATGCCGATCAGGATCTATGGAGAAATAGTCTGAACTGGCTTCAGGAACTTAAAGAAACGGTTGTATCTTCAAGGGAAAGAACCATTGCTTATCTGAAACAATATCATCAATTGATCCATCGGATCGAAGACTTGTCCGAAAAAACAAAGTTCGGATTTTTATACGATGATAAAAGGCAGCTATTCTCTATCGGATATAATATTGCAGAAAACAGGCTGACAAAATCCTATTATGATCTGTTGGCCTCGGAAGCGAGACAGGTCAGTTATATCGCCATTGCAAGAGGCGATATCCCTGCGAGGCACTGGTCCATGCTGGGCAGATCCCTTACCGCAGTGGATCGTTATAAGGGGCTGGTTTCCTGGAGCGGGACGATGTTTGAATATCTTATGCCTCTTCTCATCATGAAAAGCTATCGAAATACCTTATTAGACGAAACCTATTCATTTGTCATAAAAAGTCAGAAGAAATATGGAAAAGAACGAAAAATGCCCTGGGGATCTTCTGAGTCGGCTTATAATTCACTGGATCTCAATCTGGATTATCAATATAAAGCCATTGGAGTTCCATGGCTGGGTTTAAAAAGAGGCTTGATGGAAGACGCCGTAACAGCACCCTATGCTACCTTTCTGGCTCTTTTGGTAAACCCTGAGGATGCCTTTGAAAATATCAAGTACCTAAAAGCCGAAGGCCTGGAAGGACCGTATGGTTACTACGAAGCTGCCGACTACACACCAGACCGGCTTGATCCAAAGTCAGAAAAGGTGATCATAAAAAGTTTCATGGCCCATCATCAGGGAATGAGCCTCCTTGCCCTGAATAATTATTTAAACAAAAATATCATGCAGCAGCGTTTTTCATCTGATCCTTGTGTGAAGGCTGCGAGACTCCTTCTACAGGAAAAAGTGCCGGTAAATGTGGGTTTCACAAAAGAAAATAAGGAAAAAATCATACCTTTTAAAGGAACGGTCTCTGTGGACCTTCCTGCCATCAGAAGCTATAGTGCTCCAGATCCTATTCTTCCAAAAGCTCATATTTTATCCAATGGTCTTTATTCGGTCATGGTGACCGATAAAGGCTATGGCTACAGCAGAAGTAAAACCATGGACATAACCAGGTGGAGGGAAGATTCCGTTCATGATTCGGATGGGATGTATTTCTATATCCGTAATATCAATGAAAATCAAAATTGGTCGGCTGCATACGCTCCGTTAAATATCCTGCCTAAAGAATATGAGGTCGTTTTTACCCCTGACAAAGCTTCTTATAAAAGGGTGGATGGGGATATGGAGACCTTAACGGAAGTTGTTGTCGCCTCAGGAGATAATGTGGAAATCAGAAGAGTCCAGCTTAAAAACAAAGGGGGCGCTCCCTGTGTAATGGAGGTGACCAGTTATTTCGAACCTGTTTTGGCTGCCTCAAATAGCGACTTGGCTCATCCCGCATTCAGCAAGCTCTTTGTAAGCACCGAATATGACTCCGAACACCATGCACTGATCGCCAATCGACGTCCAAGAAGCCTGACTGAAAAAGAAATGTGGATTGCAGAAATTCTTGTAACTGACGGGGAATCCACGGGAGATATTCAGTATGAAACAGACAGAATGCAGTTTCTCGGAAGAGGACACACAGTTGCTGATCCAGTGATTCTGGAGCGGGAAAGGCCTCTCTCAAATACGGTTGGTTCGGTATTAGACCCAATATTCAGTCTCAGAAACAGAGTAAATATTGAACCGGGAAAGACTGCCCGTTTTTCGTATGTTACCATGATTGCAGAGAGCAAGCCAGCCCTTCTGGAATTGATTGAAAAATATTCAAATGTTGAAACCTGCGATGCCTCATTTTGGTTGGCAATTACCAGAAGTCAGGTTGAGACAAAGTACCTGAACATCGAAGCTGGGAAAATGGAACTCTATCAGAATATGATTTCAGATATCCTGTTTATTAGTCCCTTGCGGTTAAAGTACCAGCAGCAAATCAAGATGAACAGAAAAGGTCAGCCCTCCTTATGGCAATATGGCATATCTGGGGATAGACCTATGGTACTTTTGACCCTTGAGGATATGGACAATATGGAAATCCTGTATGAAATGTTGAAAGCTCATGAATACTGGCGGTTGAAAGATTTGAATGTGGATCTGGTCATTATCAGTCATGGAGAAAACAGCTACACAAATCCATTATATTCCCTGATTACAGATATTATCTATTCAAGGCAAACCCATGATGTTTTAAATCGTCGGGGTGACGTGTTTATCCTTAATGCCAATACCATGATGTCCGAGGATACCGATCTGTTCTATTCAGCAGCCAGAATGATTTTCAAAGGCAGCGGCGGTTCTATGGAAGAACAATTCAAGCCATTGCCTGTTCCAGCGCTTCCTGCATTACTGGAGCCTTTGAAGGATTTATCGGCTCTTGATATTGAGCACAAGGCAAATAAAGAAGTTTCTCTTCTTCTTTTG
>JAAXUP010000157.1 GCA_013335935.1 Eubacteriaceae bacterium
AACCAGCTTGTCATCATCAATAAAGATGGGGACAGATCGAGGCAGGAGGTTTTGCAATATCTGTTCAACCAGGGATCAAAAATAAAATCCTTCGACATCAAAAAACCTGATCTGGAATTTGTTTTTCTGAAGCTGACCGGCAGAGCATTAAGGGATTAGGAGGCGGAAAATATGAAAATCCTGAACATGTTTATCAAAGACCTGAAAATATTTTTATCGGATAAAGAAGCGCTTATAACGCTGATCCTGATGCCGCTTATTCTGATTATGATTCTCAGTTTTGCCCTGAAAGGCAACTTTCAGTCAGCAGGGATCAGTGAACCCATTAAAGTGGGTCTGGTCAAGGAATACGATAAAAATCTGGAGACTGATAAATTCATTTCTTCTGTGGAAAATGATTCGTCCATGGGTCAGGATGAAAAAAAACTGATCCTGGATTCTATCGTGAATATTGATCCTGAAAATATACTTTTTGAGAATTTTTTGGAGCTTCCCGAACTTAAAAAAGTTTTGGATACGGAAGTGATGACAGCAAGTGAGGCTGAAGCCGCACTGAAGGCTCAGGAAATCAGGGCTGTTGTCCATATCCCAAAGGATTACATCTATTCTATGCATGTGAATATGCTGACGCCCAAGGTCAATAAAATCACGGTCAAGGTTGAGGGACATCCAGACTATACTTTTTCCGGCAGTATCGTTTATGAGGTTTTTAATTCCTTCACGGATATTGTTTCTCTTTCTTCTGTAAACAGAAATGTTTTCCTAAGTGTGGCAACAGAGAATGGAGCATTGGATGCCTATTATGCCAATATGGAAAAGATCCTTTCAAGTATCAATAAGATCATCCTTCAGGAAGTAGTCAAACTTCAGGACAAGGCTGTAGAGGGAGCAAATCCCATTAATAGTTTTGCTTATTACACCCTGGCTATGCTTTCCATGTTTGTACTTTTTTCTGCAGGAATTGTGGCAAGATCCCTTTTGATCGAAAAAGACAACATCACCTATGACAGGATGATCGCTTGTGGGGGGAATGATATTCAGCTCCTGATCAGTAAATTTGCCGTAATCTTCATTCTTTGTATCCTGCAGATTCTTGCAGTGATTATTGTTTCAGCGTTGGTGTTTCAAATCAAGTGGGCGTTTGATCTTTCCATGGCAGCAGTTAGCCTTCTCCTTGCCCTTTCAACGGCTGGTCTTGGCGTGCTTATCGGAGCCATATCTCTGAGAACAGGCAACTACAAACTTACCAGCGCTTTTGAGAGCGTTATCATCCAGATCATGGCACTTTTTGGAGGCAGCTACATTCCCATCCAGGTTCTCCCGCCATTTATGCAGGGAGTAGGACAGTGGACAATCAATGGACTTGCCCTTGATGCCTATCTTAAAATATTCCAGGGCCTTGACTATGCCAGTTATTCAACCAATCTGATCAGACTTGTCTTTATCACAGCGGTTTGTGTCATTGTCGGTTTCGCAGCAGCTGCAAGGAAAGGAGGAAGGGAAAATGTTAAGTCTGTTAACACTGAGAATTAAAAAACTTAAGGATGACATTCCCCTGATTGTCATTATGACACTGATGGCATTCTTTCTGACAATGATCTTCGGCGCTTCCATGGGAGGAAATTTCAAACCAGTAATTTTGATCGCAGACAGGGATAATAGCCTGGAATCCATTGAAATGGTGAATGAAATAAAATCCATGCCGAATTATACCTACGAAGTGACCAGCTTTGAGGATGCTATGCAAAAAGTCAAAGAATGGGATGCCAAAGGAGCGGTGGTGATTCCGGAAGGTTTTTCAAAGGAGACAACGAAATCCCTGACCTTTTATGCCATAGAGGATTCCATCGAGAAAGTTCAGTTTGAAAACAGTCTCAAGAGCAAGCTTCAGATCGTCGGGAATAAAATGCAGCTTGTCCGCCTGGGAGAAATTGTGTTTGAAAGCAAGGGTATAGCCAAACTTGAAAATCAAATCAATTCAAAATTTGATGACGACTGGAAAAACAGAAAACCCCTGGCAACTGAGCTGACAACAGCCAACAGGCTGAAGGTGAACAACTACAGCAACCTTTTCCACTACATGGTAGGTTTTACCTTGTTTTTTTCCACATATGTACTGGTTTTCGGGGCAGCGGATATCCTGAAGGAAAAGCAGGACAGAACTTTTCAAAGATTATTGGTATCTCCACTGAGCAGATGGGCGATCCTTGCTTCGAATACCATTGTAACCTTCATGACAGGCTTTATCCAGGTCGTAATCTTGGTGCTGGCAGGAAAATATATTTTGGGTGTGGATTGGGGAGAACATGTTGGGGCGATACTTCTGATGTACGGAGCGTTTGTATTCACGGTGACTTCCTTTGGCATGTTCCTTTCGGGGATCCTAAAAACCCACGAACAACTTTCAGCGATTACCCCAGTGATTCTCACCGGATTTGCAATGCTTGGAGGGTGTATGTGGCCCCTTGAGATCATCACCTCGAAGCTGCTCCTTGCCATAGCCAACATCACACCTCATAAATGGGCGATCCAAAGTATTGAAGGGATTCTGATGTACGGAAAACCAGTGAGTTCCATCATGGTACCACTAGCCGTACTTCTTGGAATGGGGATATTCTATTATGCAATTGGGGTAATGACCATAAAAAGCGAATAAGGCAATGGACGATTATAGCATACGAATTTTGGGTATCAATCAATCAATCAATCAATCAATCAATAAATACTCGCTTTAACGCATGGATGACGCTATTCTTTAAAAGCGCTGAAATCACTTCAAAGAGGAGGCATAAGAATATGTTGAAAAAATCGAGAAAGCGATCTATGATTATCCTGATTATCCTTGTTTTTGCTATGGGTATATTACCTGTAACGCCAGTCCATGCCTTCGCGGTGATTTCCATTCCAGTAGAGGCGCCAAAATATGTTTCTTTAGGAGATTCGGTGTCCTTTGGGATGAATGCTGAAGATGATCATGGTTATACAGCCATGCTGAAGGATTACCTGGATGGTCAGATCAATATAACAGGGACTACACAATATTATAATTTAAGCGAACCGGGAGCAACCACCGCTGACTTATACAAAGTCGTTATGAAGAATCAGAAAATTCTAAAAGATGCCAGGATCATTACCATCAATATTGGCGGAAACAATCTTATCAAACCTATTATGAGTAGGGTCAGCGAATTGTATGGCCACCCGAAAAATCTGAATAAAGCGATCAAGGCAAAACCAAAATTGCTGGCTTCCTATATCCTTCAATTATCAGATCCCAATAGCAAGGAAAGCAGCACCTTAAGCAGTTCATTGATTGCAGGCGTAGCAAATTTTGTTCTTTACTGGCCAGCAATAATGAATCAGATAAAAACGAATGCTCCCGATGCAGAAATCTATGTGAACACAGTCTACAATCCTGTAACGAAAGATCAGCCTATTTATGCTCTGCTGGATACCTGTATCCAGACCATCAACAGGACCATCAAACTCAGCAGCTGGAGCTACAATGATCGGCGGTTTGTTCAAAATTTCCGGGTTGTGGACATCTACAGCGAATTCGAATCAAATACCAAAACCTTTCTAGATTTCAACATTTCAAAGAAGGCTTCCAAAGTCAACGTTGATTTACACCCCAACGATTCGGGACATGACAAGATATTTCAGACCTTCCTGAATCTGATGAAAATACAAGGTTCTGCGTATTACTATGATGCCAGCGCGGTGAAGCAAAGCCTGGCATACAAGAATACCGCAGA
>JAAXUP010000158.1 GCA_013335935.1 Eubacteriaceae bacterium
CCGACATACCGAACCATCCGCTTTGCTTGTTCATCATTTCATCGATTTCTTCAGGATCAAGGCCGTCTTTCTTCATGATGTAGGTGAAAACTGCAGGATCTGTATCTCCCGTCCGGGTAGACTGGATAAGTCCTTCAAGGGGCGTGAATCCTGTGCTTACTTCCATTGATTTCCCATTGATGGACGCGTTGGCTGTTGTTCCGCTTCCCAGCATGAGAAGGACCATTTTTTTGTCCTGGAGATCAGATTCAAGGATTTTTTTGCTTTCATCGATGATACTCCTGAAGGCGATTCCGTGAAACCCAAATTTTCTTATATTATAATTCTCTGTATATTGATAGGGTATGCCATAGGTATAAACCGATCTCGGAAGGTCATGATGATATCCGTTATCAAATACTGCCCCTTGAACCACTCCAGGAAGGAGTTTTATACAAGCATTCATCCCTGCGATATGAGCAGGGTTGTGAAGTGGGGCCAGTTCAGAAATCGAATCAAGGTAGCTGATTACGCTGTCATCCACAATTACGGAATCGCTCATCTTGTCTCCCCCGTGGACCACTCTGTGCCCAATGGCAGACAACTCGCTTTTTTCAAGGATCTTGTCATCCCCTTCAAAAAGATAGTTGAGCATATATTTTATGCCGTCTTCATGGTTCATGACAGGCATTTCAATAAATATTTCATCGTTTCCTGCTATTTTTATACTCACCTGGGCGTCTGTTTTTCCCAGTCTTCCGATACTGAACTTTGCGATGATTTCATATTCCGGCATGGTGACCAGCTGACCTTTGATTGATGAACTGCCGCAATTAATTACAAGTATTTTCATATCTTGACCTCCGATCATTGCTCTCTGAGTCTGACATTCAGCTCGATT
The DNA here is from genome assembly GCA_013335935.1 of Eubacteriaceae bacterium. Classification (GTDB taxonomy): domain Bacteria; phylum Bacillota; class Clostridia; order Eubacteriales; family Alkalibacteraceae; genus JAAXUP01. The sequence continues at coordinate 881 of JAAXUP010000158.1, forward strand.
TGGCACTGGTTTATGATCTTGTCCATGATCTCCTTAATTTCCCCGTCTGTCAGGGTTCTGTCCTTCGCTCTGAAATATACTGAATATGCCAGACTCTTGAAGCCTGCCTGGATTTGATTTCCTTTATATACGTCGAATAGAAGGATTTCTTCCAGAAGTTCACCTGCATTTTTTTCGATCACATCTTCAATGGTCTTTGCAGGCAGACTTTCCTCGGCAACAAATGCAAGATCTCTCATTACTCCTGGATACTTTGGAAGCTCCTTAAATTGTATTTCTGATTCTGAAAGGGAATAAATTGCTTCCAGATCCAGGGAAGCCACATAGGTTCGGACAGGAAGATCGTAATTCTTGCATACCTTGGGATGGATCTCTCCAAATATCCCGATTTCTTTGCCTTCGATTGTAATTATTGCATTCCGGCTGGGGTGAAAGATGGGAGAATCGGACCGGTGATAGGTTGCCCTTTGTTTTTTGATCCTGGCTTTTTCCATGATCAGCTCGATATATCCTTTAAGCTCAAAAAAGTCAGTCTCCCCATACATTCCCATGGAAATCATCTTGGTTTCAGTAGGCAGTCTGTCAAGTTCCTCTTCCCTCTCATAATTTACGGCAATCTCATAGAACGAGCCTTTCCCGATATTACGATTGTAATTGTGGGAAACTACCTGCAAGAGGCCAGGCAGAAGGGTTGTTCTCATCAGGCTGTTCTCCTCACCCAATGGGTTGATGATTCCAATGCTTTTTGTGATGAGGTCATCGTCTTCCGATATATTCAGGTCAAGGAGCTTATTTTTGCTGGTAAATGAATACGTGAGAATTTCGTAAAAACCTTTTTCCACGAGAAGGCTGCGCATGCGGTTTTCAAACAGCTGAAAATCGCTTCTTCCGCCTTCGGTTGCCTCACCTTTTATGATGGTATTGGGAATATTATTGTAGCCGTAAATTCTTGCGATTTCTTCTGCAAGGTCTTCTTTAATCATGAGATCTTGTCTGAAACTTGGCACAGTGATGTCAAGTTCGTCCCCATTGATTTCAACCTCCAGAGAAAGACGCTCAAGATAATCCGCCATTTTTTCTTTGGTAATATCGATCCCTATGAAGGTATTGACCCAGTTTGTGTCAACATTAATTTTGCCTTTTTCTTCAGAAGGGCTGTAAACATCAAGCTTCCCAGAAATCAATCTGCAGGCGCCTATCTCTATGAGAAGCTGAGCTGCTCTGTCTGCAGCCAGACCTGAAAGTTCCGGATCAAGTCCTTTTTCAAATTTCGTCGAAGCATCCGTTCGGAAATTCAATTTTTTAGAAGTGTTTCTGATGCTGTTTTTATTGAAATTGGCTGATTCAATGACGATGATTTTAGTATCATCGCTTATTTCCGAATTTCCTCCGCCCATTATTCCTGCGATCGCCATGGCGGTCTCACCGTTTGTTATGACCAGGGCATCCTGGGATAATTTTCTTTCATTTCCATCCAGGGTAATTATTGTTTCATCTTTATTTGCAGATCTTACCAGTATTTTTTTTGAGCCTAGCTTGTTGTAATCAAAAGCGTGAAGGGGCTGTCCAAGCTCAAGCATAACGTAATTTGTTACATCAACGATATTGCTGATGGGTCGGATCCCGCAGTTTACAAGCCTATTTTGCATCCACTGGGGGGAAGGCTCGATTTTATTCACTTTCATCATTCTGGCCGCATATCTCGGGCAGTCTTTGGTATTTTCAACTTCTATGGAGAGATAGTCCTTAATATGTTCCTCTCCTGCATTGTCGTCAATTTCTACAACCGGCTGAACCAGAAGTTTTTCAAACGTTGCCGATACTTCCCTGGACATTCCCAGGATAGACTGGCAGTCAGCTCGGTTGGAAGTCAGCTCAAATTCTACAATGGTGTCGTCAAGCCCTAAAACAGGCTTTATATTTGTCCCTAGTTCGTATTCTTCTTTAAGGATATAGATTCCTCTGGTATCTTCTTTGGAAAGCAGATTTGTATTAAGCCCCAGTTCCTCAGCGGAACAAAGCATCCCATTGGACTCGACTTCTCTCAGCTTGGATCTTCTTATTTTAAGTCCGCCCTTCAGTGTCGCGCCGACGACCGCTACAGGAATCCTGTCTCCTGCTTTAACGTTGTCTGCGCCAGTTACGATTTGAATTTCTTCTGAACCGATATCGACTTTGCAGATCACAAGCTTATCCGCTTTTGGATGTTTCTCGATTTCTCTGATCAAGCCGACCACGACTCCGGAAATTTCCTCTCCCAAGACCTGGCATTTTTCCACTTTACTTCCTGACATTGTCATTGCGTCGCTGAAGGCGTTCGCTTCAATGTCTGATATATCAACAAATTCGTTTATCCATTTTAATGATGTAAGCATCATCCATCACTCTCCTATTTGAATTGTTTCAAAAACCGAATATCGTTCTCAAACATCAGCCTTAAATCATTAATTCCATATTTTATCATGGCAATACGGTCAAGACCCATACCGAATGCAAATCCGCTGTATTTTTGGGGGTCGATGCCGCAGGTTATCAGTACACTGGGGTGTACCATTCCGCAGCCAAGAATTTCAATCCAGCCGGTATTTGAACACACTCTACAGCCTTTTCCGTGGCAAACAAAGCATGTAACATCCATCTCAGCGCTTGGTTCTGTAAAATAAAACTGATGGGGTCTGAATTTGGTTTTTGTCTCAGGTCCAAACATTTCTTTGGCAAAAAGATCCAGAGTCCCTTTCAGGTCGCTCATGGTGATTCCCTGGTCAACAACCAGACCTTCTGCCTGATGAAACACAGGAGAATGAGTAGCGTCTATTTCATCTGAACGGTAAACTCTTCCAGGTGCCAGGATCCGTATGG
>JAAXUP010000015.1 GCA_013335935.1 Eubacteriaceae bacterium
AGTGCAATAAAGTTTTCATATCCAAAGAACTCGCAGAGGGCAGGATGGCTGAGGTCGAAGAACAGCTGGAGGACAAATAAAGAGGGTCCGTCCCAAGGATCCAAGGGTGGATATGGATTGACGTAGTATAACGTTCGCTAATAACTTGTGCGGACTATAACATAACTTCATCCATTTTATACGTCCAGCGATATACAACTGGGGAAGCGTTGACTTCATTTATATACCGATAAATCCGACTTACAAGTTCTTCTTTACTTTTGACCCTGATACCTCTCAAAAATTGCTTTGTCATTTTCCCAAAGAAACTTTCTATCAAGTTTAACCATGAACCATGCTTAGGTGTAAACACAAACTCAAAGCGCCCCGGTCTTGATGAAAGATATTGGTTCGTTTCCTTTGATTTATGTGCTGAATGATTATCGAGAACCAATCGGATTTTATCCCCGGCAGGGTATTTCTCATCAAGCAGTTTTAAGAATTCAATGAAATCAGAACTTTTGTGAGTATCCCTTACTAAGGGTATGATTTCGCCTGTTAATAAGTCCATGCCGGCCAGAAATGATATCGTTCCAAGGCGTTTGTATTCACTATCTCTTCCGACGAAACCGTGTTCCACAGATGGCCGTAAATCATCTACGGTATTTGCAATAGCTTGAATACCAGGCTTTTCATCATAAGATATGGTAACTATTTTGTTCTCCTCAAGAGGAATCAAGTTTCCTTTTTCATCAAAGCACAATTCTATTTGCTTATAGACGAGAAGAACATCATGCATCTTACTCTCAAAATCAGGATCCCTTTTTTCAAGATAATAACGGATCCTATGCGGTTTAATATCCAATGCATCAAGTATGTCATGAATAGTAGAATTTGAAATATTGTTCAGTCCTGGATATCCTGCGTTAATACAGTGCTCTCTTATATGTTCTTGAAGTTTCTTGTACGTCCACAGTTCTTGAGCATAGCCTAGGTCAACCGGTCTACTGCATGCAAGATTGATTATCCAAACTTTTTCATCATCAGTAATAACAGACGGTTTACCGCTTCGTTCATTGTCATTGATGGCGTATTCAAAACCAGCTGAGAGGTATCTCTTTATAATATTTGAAACTGTATTTCGATGAACACCAATCGCAGTAGAAATCTCGATATTGTTCATCCCTTCAGAACATAAAAGAATAATTTTTGCTCGTTGAACTTTTCGATGTTCCTCAGTTTGTGATTTCGAAAGTTTTTCAAGTCGTTTTTTATCATCAGCACTTAAAACAAGTTTTGAATATTTACTATATGTGTTCATGTCTATATCCTCCAATTACTTTGATATAAACATTATAACACATTTTATGCATCGCACAAAGAATTAACGAACATTATAGTAGTTACAACTCAAACCCTGTATGATACAATTGACATCATCAGCGTTGCAATAAAACGTGATCGAGAAAGGATTTAGAACGTGGGAAAAAAGGTGCTGCATCAAACAGAAAGCGTATGTCCTGTTTGTTTAAAAAAAATACCTGCAAGTCATGTAGAAAATAAAGGGGACGTGTACCTGGAAAAGGAATGCAGCGAGCATGGCGCTTTTTCTACGGTACTATGGCGTGGAGGCTTCGAACTCCAATACCACACTTGGTTTAAGGATAAAGACCCCATACGACCTTCTTTCAAAAACAGAGATATCGAAAGGGGATGCCCGTTTGACTGCGGACTCTGTGCAGATCACAGACAGAATACGTGTTGCATTTTATTGGAAGTCACAGAGCGATGCAACCTTCATTGTGCATTCTGTTTTGCTCAAAGCGGAGGCCACAAGACCGATCCCACTTATGAAACAATCAATGGGTGGTTGGAAGGCCTGGCTTCGGATGGAAAACCCTATATTCAATTGTCAGGGGGGGAACCGACGGTACGGGATGATCTGCCTGAGATCATCAAACGGGCCAGACAGCTTGGATTTCCCTACGTACAGCTTAATTCCAACGGCCTTCGTTTGGCTCTTGAGAAGAATTATGCCAAGAAGTTGAAAGAGGCAGGTCTTTCATCGGTTTTTATGCAGTTTGATGGAACAAAGGATGATATTTATCAGAAGCTGCGAGGTAGAAAACTTCTGGACTTAAAGAAGTCAGCCATTGAAAATTGCGGCGACGCCCTTTTGGGGGTTGTTCTTGTACCCACGGTCGTGCCTGGCGTCAATGACAAGAATCTTGGAGAGATGATAAAGTTTGGCTTGGAAAGAGCCCCCAACGTCCGAGGAATCCACTTTCAGCCTGTCAGTTATTTTGGCAGGTATCCTGAAGCTCCATCGGACGAGCAAAGAATTACCTTGCCAGAAGTTCTTAGTGCCATGGAAAAGCAAACTCAAGGCATGATTCAGATTGAAAATTTCGTTCCGTCGGGTTGTGACCATGCCCGTTGCGGCTTTCATGGCGATTTTGTTGTTATGCCGAAAAGTGTGCCAAAAGCCTTGACCCGCAAGAAGGAACCTTCCGCATGCTGCAATAGTATGGGGTTGTCTGCAGTGGAAAAAAGTCAGAATTTTCTTTCAAGGCGATGGGAACGAAAGAACCTTGCAAAGAGTGAGGATTCCTTGGAGGAGAATACGGACTACGATGATTTGGACACTTTTGTTGAGCGGGTTCGGTCCCACGGATTTACCATTACTGGAATGTCGTTTCAGGATTGCTGGAATTTGGATTTGGAACGGTTGAGAGAGTGCAGTTTGCACGTGTTAAGCCCGGATGGAGATAGAATTCCATTCTGTGCATTTAACTTGAGCAACATGGAAGGAAAGGGATTGTATCGTGGACGTGAAAAAAAATAATGGAGACAAAAATAAGAGATGCCCTTGGGCATCTCTTATGTAATAATTGGATTGAAATTTTTAAAGCTGTTTTTACTTCTGTATACCTTGCCAAGGAGTTCCTTGCCTAACTCGATCGCCTCTTCCTGGGAAATGTCGACTCGGATATCTCTTGTTTCCAGGATGTCAAATATGGAATCCTTCAAGTATTTTTTCAGCGTATAGCCTCCAAAAATCTTTTTCTGAATATGCACCTCATAGGTGTCGTCATATACGATTATGGATTCATTATTAAATTTTAGATTCATAATCACACCTCACCATCTAAACTTTTTATATAGGGACTTCTATGTTATATTATATATACACTAATATACTTAACACAAACTTTAATAGCAAGATTTTTTTGTTGAAAATGGAGATTTCGTAATGATCGCTGCTGAAAAACTTAAAGAGCTTCCGGATAATCCCGGGGTTTATTTGATGAAAAACGAAGACAATAAAATAATATACGTGGGGAAAGCGAAAAACCTAAAAAACCGGGTAAGACAATATTTTAGGAACGGTACTACCCATGGCATCAAGGTCCAATCCATGGTGAACAATATCACAGATTTTGAAATCATCGTGACGGACACGGAGATGGAGGCTCTGATCCTGGAATTTAACCTTATTAAAAAATATCTTCCCAGATACAATATCATGCTTAAAGACGATAAGTCGTATCCTTATATAAAGGTGACCTTAAACGAGAAATTTCCAAGAGTCTTATCTACTAGAAATGTGAAGAAGGATGGCGCCAAATACTTTGGGCCTTATACAAATGCCCTGGCGGTGAAGCAGACTGTAGAGGCTATCAATAAATCCTACCCGATTAAAATGTGCGGGAAAATATTCGATGGAAGCAACAGCAGGCAGCGTCCGTGCCTGAATTATTTCATTCATCAGTGCTCAGGGGTTTGCACAGGGAATGTGGATCTGAAAAAGTACTGGGAAGACGTCAACGAGATCATCGATCTGCTCAAAGGAAAAGATGATCTGATCATCAGGCGGCTGACCGCCGATATGGAGGCGGCATCGAAAAATCTTGATTTCGAAACTGCCGCAAGACTGAGAGACCAGATCCAGGGCATCCGAATAATTGGGGAAAAGCAAAAGATCATCACCAGCGTGCAATCCGAGCAGGATGTCATCAGCTATACGGGAGAAGGCAATACCTACTGCGTCCAGGTTTTCAATATACGAGAGGGGAAAATGCTGGGCAGGGAAAGTTATATCATAGAATCGGATCTTGATCAGTCTGACATGCTGAATCAGTTTGTAAAACAGTTTTACAGCCAGAGGACAATCATCCCAAAGGAAATCATTATCCCCATCGAAATCGAGGACAGGGAACCTGTAGAGATCTGGTTAAGAGAACGAAAGGGAACAAAAGTGGCCATAACGGTACCCGTAAAGGGTGATAAAAAGAAGCTTCTGAATATGGTAGAACAAAACACCAGTCTTTCTCTTTTTGAACATCTCAACAGGAAATATAATAAAGTAGAAGCTCATCGTTTTTGCGGGGATTGGCTGAAAGAAAAGCTTGGTCTCTCCAAGTGGCCAGAAAGGATCGAATCCTTTGATATATCCAATATCAGCGGTAAAGATGCCGTGGGAAGCATGGCGGTATTTCAGGATTTCAAACCCTTAAAAAAGGCATACAGGAGATTTAGGATCAAATCGGTAGAGGGACAAAATGACTATGCCAGCACCCAGGAAATCATTTTCAGGAGGATCGAAAGGGCGTTAAAGGAGCAAAGTGAAGGGATAGAGAATAATTTTCTTCCCCTTCCCGACATCATTATGCTTGACGGGGGATTAGGTCATATCAGTTCGGTGAAAAAGATCCTGGATATGTATGATCTGAATATTGTTTTGTGCGGCATGGTCAAAAATGATAAACACAAACTGGAAAAGCTGGTGACCGAAACAGAGGTTATTCCCATACCCCAGGGGACTCCTATATATTATTTTTTGAACGAGCTTTCAGAAGAGGTTCACCGGTTTGCCATCGAATATCACAGGAAGCTTAGAAGTGACAACTTATTGGTTTCTGAGCTTTCTAACATCCCGGGAATTGGCAAAAAGCGGCAGAAACTGCTCCTTGAACATTACAAAAGCATGGATAAAATCAAGGAGGCCTCTGTGGAGGAGCTTTCTTCCATTGAAGGCATCGGCAGGAAAAATGCGGAAACCATCCATGAATACTTTAGCAAATAGGTGGTTGGGTGGTTGGGTGGTTAGCCAGAAACAAAGGCGTTGAAATGTTGAAGTGTTGAAATGCTTAATTCTGGCATACTTAGGACTTGTTTGGTGGTTGGGTGATCAGGTGGTTGGGTGGTTGGCGAAAAGCAAAATGTAAAAACGTTCAAGTGTTGAAATGTTGAAGTGTAGAAATGCTTAATTCTGGCATACTTAGGACTTAGGACTTGCGACTTATGACTTGTTTGGGTGGTTGGGTGACTGGGTGGTTAGGTGGTTAGCCAGAAACAAAGGCGTTAAAATGCTGAAGTGTTGAAATGCTGAAAGCCTGCCGTGTAGGGGCGAACAGTGTTCGCCCGAGTTTGTAGGGAACGCATTTTGTGCGTTCCGCAAGAAAAATAGATTGACACTTATTTGATTGAAAAATATAAGCATTTAAGCATAACAGAAAATGGAGGACAATTATGAAATACAAACTGATTGCAGTCGATATCGACGGGACCTTATTGAATTCGGAAGGAAAACTTACGGAAGTAACAAGAAGTGCAATTCGGAAAGCGGTAGATGCGGGAGCAGTATTCACCATATCCACCGGAAGGCCTGTACAGGGGGTCACTTCCCTGGTGGAGGAAATTGGGCTGGATCTTCCGCTGATCACTTATAATGGTTCAATGGTTCTGAAAGCAAAAACAAGAGAAATCATCTATTCCAGGACCATGACGGACAAGGATGCGAAAATGGTCTATCAGACCGCAGTTGAATGGGATGTGAATATGATCCTATGGTCTGACAACAAACTCTATTCAACCAGGGATAACGAAAAATCACGGTACTACAGCCATATTACAAAAACCGAATTGAATATCATCGAAAATTTTGAAGACATAAAAGCGGGGATCACAAAAATATTATGGTATGAAGAACCGGAGGTGTTAAAGGACTTTTTAGTGGAGTTGGATAAGCTTCTTGACAAAGACAGCGTAGTATTCCATACCTCACGGCCTTACTTTCTTGAATTTGTGGACAAGGGAGCATCAAAAGCCATTGCCATAGAAAAACTGGGAGAAGAATATGGAATAAAACGGGAAGAAATCATCGCTATTGGTGATTCCTACAACGATATTTCCATGATCAGCTACGCAGGTCTCGGAGTTGCGATGAATAATGCACCGGATGACATTAAAGCTATCGCTGATTACATTACGAAAAGCTGCGACGAGGATGGAGTCGCGCATGTTATACGAGAATTCATACTGGGGGAAGAGGAATGAAAGAAATAACCATAGAAAAATTCTGTAAAGATCTAAAGCTCAAACTGGTATGCGATGGTGGACAACAAAACATTTATGTGAGCAACAGCAGCATCAACCGGCCAGGACTGCAGCTTTATGGCTTTTACGAACATTTTGATTCCGACAGGGTTCAAATCGTTGGAAAAGTTGAAATAAGCTATCTGAATCATATGACGCCTGAGGCAAGAAAGGCAAGTGTGGAAAAACTTTTTCAGTATACCTTTCCCTGCCTAATCATGGCATGGGACATTGAGGTAGATGACGTGTATTACGATTTGGCAAAACAATACAACAAAATCATACTTAAGTCGGAAAAGCATACCTCAAAGGTGATCAATATGGTCATTAATTATCTTGATGAATATCTTGCCCCTACAGTGTCATTGCATGGGGTGCTTGTGGAAGTATTTGGCGTGGGGGCTCTGATTACAGGATCCAGCGGCGTAGGTAAAAGCGAAACTGCACTGGAACTGGTAAAAAGAGGCCATCGACTGATCTCCGACGACGTTGTGGAAATAAAAAGGGTTGGGGATGTGCTGACTGGCAGAGCGCCTGATCTTCTAAGGCAGTATATGGAAATTCGGGGTATCGGGATCATAGATATCAGGACACTTTACGGCATAGGCGCAGTGAAGGAATCCGTGGAAATCGATATGAACATCAACCTTGAAAAATGGGAACCTGGCAAATACTATGACAGGTTGGGCCTTGATGAAATCTACCTGAATATTCTGGGTGCGGAAATACCGGAAGTGGTGATCCCGGTTACCACAGGAAGAAATCTTGCCATCATTATCGAAGCGGCGGCAAAAAATAATCGGCTTAAATTCATGGGAATAAACTCAGCTCAGGAATTTTGTGATAGAATATTACTGAACAATGAACAAAAAGGGTAAGAAGGAAGGACTGAATCTTATGAAAACTGTACTCGATACCCATATGCATACCGTTGCCTGCAACCATGCATACAGTACAATTGCTGAGAATGCCGCAGCAGCCAGAGAAAAAGGTCTGGAACTAATTTGTATAACCGAGCATGGCCCTAAACTGCCGGGAGGACCCCATTACTATTTTTTTGCAAATCTTAAGGTTGTCCCAAGTGAAATCAACGGGGTGAAAATACTCAAAGGCATTGAGACAAACATCCTGGATTACGACGGCACATTGGATATCCCTGAACCGTACAAAAATCGGATGGAAATCGTACTTGCAGGTCTTCACAGCAAGTGTTATACGCCAGGTTCCAAAAAAGAGAATACCCGGGCAATCATTAAAACCATCGAGAATAAACTCGTGGATATTATGGTGCACTTAGGAAACCCTGCCTATGACCTGGACTATGAGGATATCTTAAAAGCGGCTAAGGATAATGACAAGCTGATCGAAATTAACAACAGTTCTTTTGTGCATTCAAGACCAGGCAGTTATCCAAATTGTATAAAAATCGCTGAAAAGTGCATGAAGGATGGAATAAAAGTGACCCTTGGCAGTGATGCCCATATCGCTAACGAGGTTGGAGAATTTGGAGAAGTCGTTAAAATGTTTGATGAGATGAATTTTCCAGAAGAACTGGTGATGAATACCAGTGTTGAGAAGCTTGTCAGCTATCTGAAGGGAAAGAACAAGGTGCTGTTTCTGAATCCAAGAGAAAATTTAAAAAAACACAGAGGAGATGTATAAAATGACACAAAATCCAATCGTAACAATCAAACTTGAAGATGACCGAGTGATAAAATTAGAACTTTACCCAGACAAGGCGCCGAACACGGTGAACAATTTTCTGTCTTTGGTAAAAAAAGGATATTATAACGGCCTGGTTTTTCATAGGGTAATCAATGGGTTTATGATCCAGGGGGGATGCCCTAATGGAACAGGCACAGGTGGACCGGGTTATACTATCAAAGGAGAATTCAAGATCAATGGCGTCGATAATGACATCAAGCATGATCGAGGCGTCATTTCCATGGCAAGAGCGATGGACATGAACTCCGGCGGATCACAATTTTTCATTATGCACAAGAATTCGTCCCATCTTGATGGCCAGTATGCAGCATTTGGAAAGGTCATCGAAGGAATAGAAGTGGTGGATGAAATCGCGTCAGTAAAAACGAATTTCCAGGATAAGCCGGCGGAAAAAGTAATCATCAGGGAAATGACAGCGGACACTTTCGGAGTTGAATACCCAGAGCCAGAGCGAGTTTAGAAGAAATGAAAAAAGCAAGGGGACAGTCGTCAGGCTGTCCCCTTGCTTTTTTGACTAATAAGCGATCACGATTCCACCATTGTCCATGTACACTGCTCCAAGTCCCTGGGCATCTGTCATGACGATTTCTTCAAAATTATACGCTTCCTTGATCATGTTTTTAACCGATTCAGCTTTCTCCGGTGCGTTGCAGTGAATGATCCCGATTCTTTTTCTCGTGGCATCTCCTTCGATCCCAATCAGTTCAACCATTCTTTTTAAGGCGTTTTTACTTCCCCTGGATTTTTCCACTAAAACGATTTCACCATCAACAGCAGTGAGTATGGGTTTAATGAGTAAAAGTTGGGCAAAAATCCCTGCCAGCCGGCTCATTCTTCCGTTTTTGATCAGATTATCAAGATTCTCCAGAACAAAAAGGGTTTTCATTCCTTTGATATAATCCTCCACATGATCCACGACCTGTGAGGGAGTCATGTTGTCATCAACCGCTTCCTTGATTTTCATTGCGATAAGTGTTTCTGCGATAACGGCACTTAAGGAATCAAAGATATGAATGAATTTTTCACCAAATTGTTCAAAGTACATATTCCGTGCAGATATTGCACTGTTGTATGTACCGCTGAGCTTTGAGGAAATCGTAACTACAAAAATATTCTCAGCTTCTTTATATTTATCAAAGAAATGTTGTGGTGATGGACATGCTGTTTTTACCGCGTTGGCTGACATTTTCATTTTCTCCAGCAAAGATTTTACCGGGAGGCTTCCATCATCCACAATGTCTTCACTGCCAACGGTCAACGTGAATGGCACCGAGGCATAAGGTATGGTTTTTTTTAGCTCATCATTAAAGTCACAGCTGCTTCCTACAACAATTTTATAGTCCATAGTGAACCTCCTATAATTAGTATAGTTTAATCTTATCATAGAAAGGTTGATAGTTAAACTAATTAAAATCAGGTTGACAAATCCGGCAATATTTGCAATAATTTTATGTATATATAAATAGTTTTGTGAGTATGCAACGATTTTTTCGATCCTGAAAACCTATGGGGACTAGGACGTTAGGGTTTATCTGGAAACGGAAAAGCCTCCCGTGTGGAAAGAAAAGAGGATTTGGCATAATTTGATGATGGAATGCGCTCTTTTCGGGCGTGTTTTTTTGACAGACACCTTAGCTAGCTAAAATAAAAAATGTTGCAGCACTTTCAAGGGTAAGACATTTTAATTGATCAATGATCTTATTGAAATCGATTTCTGCGTACCTGCAGCTTTATAATGTGTACCGGCCAAGAAGAAGAATCTTATGAAGCCGTTCTCATTATATGGCAGGGAATGCGACCATTGACGCAGCAAATAACTCATTGAATCCATGCGAAAGTCTGACGGGACCTTCGGGACCTATGAGGAAATTAGAAATACTACCTGGGAAGTGACCTTTATGCAATGCTGGAGGAATTTAAAAAGAATCCAATTATTGTGGCGAAGAAACACGCTTAAAAAAAATAAATAAATATTATATTAATATTCTGATGCTTCCTTTACAGGAAGTATCAGAATATTTCACATTGGGAGCAGAGGCACTATGGATGTCAAAGAAAATCCTTGGTTTGGATAGAAGATTTGCTCAAGGGAAAGTTATTTGAGGTCGAGAAGGCTTTGGAGGATAAATGAATGCGCAGAGGAGAATTAACCAATGATTTCAAAAACGCCGTTGGAAGTGTGGATTGCCGGAAAAATCAATAAAAATACGGATGAACGACTTACCAGAGAACATATCGAACGTTACCAGGTAGATAAGCTGAATGAAATGATAGCTTACGTAAAATACAATAGCCGTTTCTACAAAAATCATCTTGCCGAATTTAAAGCAGGAGAGATAAAAACTGTGGATGACATCAAATATCTGCCATTTACTGATTTTCGGGATTTTAACAAAAATCCAAATGCTTTTGCATGCGTAAGCCAGCAGCAGATCTCTCGAATCATGACGGTACAGACCTCAGGCACAACTGATGCTCCTAAAAGAGTTTTTTACACGGAAGAGGATCAGGAGTCCACGATTGACTTCTTTCAATTCGGAATGTCAAATCTGGCTGCCAAAGGAGACAACGTTCTGATCCTTCTGCCAGGAAATACACCTGGCAGCGTAGGGGATCTTCTGCACACGGCCCTCTCAAGATTAGGGGCTCGGGGCGTTAAATATGGCCTTGTAATGGATCCAATCCACACACTTAAAACTATGGAGGAAGAAAATATCAATGTACTGGTGGGCATACCCGTCCAACTTCTCTCCTTGGCCAGGGCATCCAAGAGAACTAAAAGAAAGCTGAAATTAAAAAGCATTCTCCTTTCAACAGATTATGTGCCCGGATCAATCGTAGATATTCTGGAAAACACTTGGGATTGCCGCGTATTTAATCATTATGGGATGACTGAAACCGGATTGGGAGGAGCTGTTCAGTGTGAAGCCTTAAGTGGATGCCATATGAGAGAAGCTGACCTTCTGTTTGAAATTGTAGATCCTGTAACTGGATCTACCGTAAAGGACGGAGAGTATGGAGAGGTCGTTTTCACAAGCCTCACTGCAAAAGGCACACCTTTTATCCGTTACAGGACTGGAGATATCAGTAGATTTTTAAAAGAATCGTGCCCTTGCGGTACGGTGCTGAAGAGTATGGACACGATCAAAGGGCGGATCAAAAACAGGATCTTTCTTCGAGATGATATTGTTATCAATATGTATGAATTGGACGAAGCATTATTTAAATTAGAGGGTATTGTCAATTTCAAGGCATCAATATCCAGCAAACCGGATATCCAGCAGCTTAATCTGGAAGTTCAATATGACCAGCCCCTTGAAAATGATGAGCTTCTAAAAGTGTATGCCAAAGCAATGACAATTCCGTCAATTTGCCAGGCTGTCCATAAGGGATTTCTTAAAATAAACGTTGAAAAACAGCTCCAGGGCTTTGAAATATCGTCATTGAAACGGATAATTAAAGTTGAATGATATTGCATTTGTGAATACTATTCGTCAATTTGCCCTAAATAAAACCGCATATGGTATGTGAATGATTGGAGGTTAAAAAGTGAGTTACTATAATGCATATGAAAGCGACACGATGTGGAGTGCCATGGGAAATATGTTGAGACCAGGAAATTTTGACCTGACAGATATAGGTGTAAAACTCAGCAAATTCTCGCCTCAGGATAAAGTATTGGATCTAGGCTGCGGCAGGGGAGCTACTGTCGCTTACCTGAATGAAAAATACGATCTCAGTGCTGTGGGAATTGACTCCTCCGAAAAAATGATTAAAAATGCCAGGGAAGAGATGAAAAACGGAGATTTTATCCTAGGCAGGGGAGAAAACCTTCCCTTCAGGGACGAGATCTTTCAAGGGGTCTTTGCTGAATGTACACTATCCTTGATGGATGATTTAGACAGCACGCTGAAAGAAGTGCACAGAGTGCTGAAAAACCATGGATACCTTATTATTACTGATGTATATGCGAGAGGTCCTGGTTATGTATCGGAATTGGAAGCATTCTCATTGAATAGCTGCATGAAGGGTCTTCATGATTTAGATCATTTACGTGAGAAACTTGATTTTCACGGATTTAAGGTCGAATATTTCGAGGACCAGAGCAAGTTATTAACAGATCTGATGATAAAAATTATTTTTTCTTATGGATCCATGGCAAATTTCTGGGAGTCGGTCACAAATGGAAATATCAATGGATATCATCTGCAGGATGCATTAAAGATATGCAAGCCAGGATATTTTATAATGGTAGTCAGGAAAGGAGTTAAGTGAATGGACGATATTGCTTTTGGTATGTTTAAACTCGCCAACGCTGGATATTGCTGCAGTCAAATTATGATAAAAATGGTATTGGATCTAGAGGAAAAGGAAAATAGTGATTTGATAGGTGCGGCAAATGGACTTTGTTTAGGAATGGGAGGGCTGCAAAAAACCTGTGGCGTTCTTGCAGGTGGCATTTTGATCCTTGGACTTTATGCAGGAAAAAGAAGTGATACAACATATCCAAGAGATGAATTTTACGGAATGCTGAAAGAATATACGGAGTGGTTTGAAGATGAGTTCGAAAGTACAGATTGTATCGATATTATTGGAGTATGCGACATACAGGACTATACAAATAATCAACAATACCGAATGAAATGTGGAGATATCCTGACAAAGAATTTTGAAAAACTTCTTCAAATACTTGAAGAAAACGGATTCGAATTTGGAAATCGAGAGAATTAGGTCTGTGTACGAAGAACGAAAGAAAAGGGGAAGAAGATGAGCATATGTCCTGTTTGTGGGGAGAAAGTCGAATCCCAAAAAGTAGCAGAAGAAGATAAAGTATACTTAATAAAAAATTGCCCCCAGCATGGGAACTTCAAGTCATTGATCTGGAAGGGAAATCTTTCTTATGATAAATGGAATATACCAGGGAACAACACAAAACCTTTTCATGCAAACACGAAAGTGGACAAGGGCTGTCCATACGATTGCGGTCTGTGCGAAAATCATAAACAACAGGCTTGCTGTGTACTGATCGAATTAACGGATAAGTGCAATCAACATTGTCCATTTTGCTTCGCTAATGCTAAAAAAATAAATGACAGGATGCATCAGGAGAATGACTGTATTGAAAACACTGATCCTACCCTTGAAGAAATAAAAGGAATTTACGAATTTCTCCTTGAGCAAAGCCCGGACAGACCCTTTAATATTCAGCTGTCAGGCGGAGAACCAACCTTAAGAGAAGATTTGCCTCAGATTATTTCCTTAGGCAGGAAACTCGGTTTCCCATACATCCAGATCAATACAAATGGGCGAATTTTAGCAGAAGATTCCAACTATGTAAAAATGCTTAAAGAGGCGGGATTGTCCTCAGTGTTTTTACAGTTTGATGGTACAAACGATGAGATATACCTGAAGACCAGAGGAGAAAATCTCCTCGATATCAAGAAAAAGGCGATCGCTAATTGCGCAAAGCAAGAGCTTGGTGTTGTTTTAGTGGTAACGGTAGTCCCGAATATCAATGTGGATAATCTTGGGAAAATTATCCAATATGTCATGGACAATACGCCTTATATACGAGGGGTCCACTTCCAGCCGGTAAGTTATTTTGGAAGATTTCCTAAGGAACCTGATGACGAGGACAGGATCACCATACCCCAGCTTATTCAAGGGATTGTTGAGGGCACCAATGGGAAAATATCTTCAGGCGATTTTATCCCTCTTTTAACCGGCCATGCCATGTGCTCTTTTCATGGCAATTTTGTGGTCATGGAGGACGGAAGTCTGGCATCCATTTCCGCTGATCCGAAAGATGCCTGTTGCAGCAATAAGGAAAAAGCGATTGTCAATGCACGAAATTTCATTGCAAAAAAGTGGAGCTTTTCTAAAAGGCATAATGATAGAATAGAAATTTCTCCGATGACCAGGGATAATAATTTTGATGAATGGGATCTGTTTGTCAATCGGATCAATAATCATGGCTTCAGCGTAACCGCCATGGCTTTCCAGGATAAATGGAATCTGGATTTAGAGAGACTTCAAAAATGCAGGGTTCATATTGCTACAAAAGACAAAAAGCTTATTCCATTTTGCGCATACAATTCACTGATCAGAAAAGA
Organism: Eubacteriaceae bacterium; assembly: GCA_013335935.1. Taxonomy (GTDB): domain Bacteria; phylum Bacillota; class Clostridia; order Eubacteriales; family Alkalibacteraceae; genus JAAXUP01. Next base: position 14,196 of record JAAXUP010000015.1, read on the forward strand.
ATAATAATAAATCAGAATGCAGGATGAGTAAGAAATAACAGGAGGAATTGCAGATGAAAGAAGTATCGGTTTATGATGCTGTAGATATGGTTCTTGCTCACGATTTGACCCAGATTATTCCTGGGGAATTTAAGGGCAGTAAATTTAAAAAAGGGCATATCGTGTGTAAGGAGGATATTGAAGTTCTACTTAGCATGGGAAAAAAGCACCTTTATGTAGTCAGCAAAGAAGAGACGGATATCCATGAAGATGAGGCGGCGATGCGAATCGCATGTGCTGCATCCGGAAAAGGGATCAAGCTTCTTACCCCTGGAGAAGGGAAGATAGAACTTGTAGCGGAATATGATGGACTTCTGAAAATTGATACCTCATTGCTCAATCAACTCCTGGACCAGGATGAGATCATGTTTGCCACCATTCATGAAAATCAGCAAGTTAAAGCAGGACAAAAAGTGGCAGGCACCCGTGTGATCCCATTATATGTAAATGAAAGCATCGTAAACGGCGCTGAAAAGGTATGTAAAAACGGACCAATCGTTGAAGTATTACCACTGAGGTCACTTAAAATTGGCCTTGTTACAACAGGCAGCGAGGTTTATTCCGGAAAGATCAAAGATGCTTTTGGACCTGTTTTACAGAAGAAATTCAGTGTTTTGGGGAGTACAGTTGTAAAGCAACTTTTTGCTGACGATGACGAAAACATGATTGCAGATTGTATTAAGCAGCTGATCGCAGAAGGTGCGGAGATGATCGGAGTGACAGGAGGTATGTCAGTCGATCCAGATGATAAAACCCCTTCAGGAATTCGATGGGCAGGGGGACACATAATTGCATATGGAGCACCGGTTTTGCCTGGAGCGATGTTTTTACTGGCTTATATCGGAAACATCCCAGTTGTTGGGCTCCCAGGTTGTGTAATGTACAGCAGAGTCAGTATTTTTGATCTTATTGTTCCCAGGATTCTTGCAGGAGAAATTCTGACAAGAAAAGATATGAAAAAGCTGGCGCATGGAGGATTTTGCTTGAACTGTACCACCTGTACCTATCCAAATTGCGGATTTGGAAAAGCCTATTAGACAATAAAAGGCGGTGAATAGAGTGAGAAGAATATATCTGATTCGGCATTGCAAACCGATTATCCCAAATGATGGTTCCATTTGCATTGGAGTAACCGATCTGCCTTTAAGTGAATCTGGAAAAGTGTGTGCCCAAAAGTTAAAAGAATTTTTTAGTCAACTTGAATTTAATGATATTTACTCAAGTACCTTAAGCAGAGCCAAGGAGACTGCAGAAATAATTGCAGGCGTTAAACAGGATGTGTTTTATGAGAATCGATTTAATGAAATCGATATGGGTATATGGGACGGAATGTCATTCGATGAAATCAAGGAGAAATACCCTGAGCAGCATGAAGAAAGAGGGAAAGATCTGGAAAAATATATTGTGCAAGGCGGAGAAAGCTTTTCTATGTGTCAAAAACGAGCATTTCTTGCATTGAACAGTATCGTGAATAATACAAAAGGAAATATTGTAATTGTATCCCATGCAGGAATAAACAGGGTTTTGATCAGCTGGTTGCTGGAGAGAAATTTAAACAATTTTTTTTCTATACCTCAGCCCTATGGCTGCATCAATATCTTAACAGAAAGCAGTGGGAATTATTGTGTGGAGAAGATAGGATTGACTTTAGAAGAAATTGAAAAAGGGAGGGGAGCTTGAGTTGTGACAAATCAAAGAATTGCAGCAATTATCGTAGCGGCGGGGTTTTCATCAAGGATGAATGCCTTCAAACCTTTACTTGAAATGGGGTCATCCACCATAATTGAACAAGCGATTCATACATTTCAGCAGGTTGGAATAAATGAGATTATTGTTGTTACAGGGAACCATGCAGAAAGATTGGAAGCTCACATCGCTTATACCGGAGCAATCTGCCTTCGCTCAGATTATACGAAAAATAAAATGTTCGACTCAGCCTGCCTGGGACTTGAATATCTTAAAAGTAAGTGTGACATGGCGTTTTTTACTCCGGTGGATGCTCCTCTTTTTACAATTTATAGTCTTAAAAAGATGATTTCTAGAATGAATTTGCTTAATAATTCAGTAATAATCCCATGCTTTCTGAATGAAAAGGGACATCCCCTCCTTATCAATTCCAAATGCTTTGAAGAGATTTTGTCCTATGAGGGATCATCAGGGATGCAAGGTGCAATCGGCAGATTAGAAGATCTGGATCTATTGAATTTACCTGATCCCGGGCTGATCATGGATGCGGATACTCCCCAGGATTATGAAGTCCTGAAGCGTTATGAACAGGAAAGACCTGTACCGTCAAAAGAGGAGTGTATGAAAATTCATGAATATTTTAGGACTCCGAAAAATATCATAAAACATTGTGAAATGGTCGCCAGTGTGGGTGAAGAGATATCAAAATCTCTTACTGATCATGGCTATTTCCTTGATCAAAGAAAAGTTCAGGCGGCAGCACTCCTGCATGATCTCATGAAATATAAAAAAAACCATGCAGCCGAGGGAGCAGAATTGCTGAAAGACTTGGGGTACACTGGCATATCGCCTATTGTTGAAGTTCACATGGAGCTTGATGAATATGATATATCTCACATCACGGAAAAAACCGTGGTCTATTTAGCAGATAAATTGGTGCTGGAAGATATCGTAATCTCTTTGAGAGAGCGTTTTGAACATAAAATGAAGTCATATCATAATGACGAACAGGCATGCAAAGCTATTCAAAGAAAGTATATTCAGGCTCTTCACGTGGAGAAACTGATATTTCAGATAATTAATGAATCAGGAAATATTAAGCCAACATAAGCATTTCATGCTAAGGATGCCTGCTTTGTATGGGATTAAATACATAAACTTATTCGTAATTTACAATATTTTCTGGTATAATAGTAAAAACAAATAAATTTAGGGGGATGTCCTATGACGCTAAAAGTTGATTACAGCAATACTATGATCAAACAAGAGGAAATAGATAATATCTACAAGCAGATAATCCTTGCAGATTCCATACTAAAAAGTAAAGAAGGTCCTGGCAGCGATTATCTGGGATGGCTGGATTATCCGGTGAGCCATGACAAGGAAGAATTTGAAAGAATCATTAAAGCGGCAGAATATATTAAAGAGAACTGCGAGGTACTTATTGTTATTGGCATCGGCGGTTCCTATCTGGGTTCAAAAGCAGTGATCGATGCCCTCAGTCCGATTTTTGTCAACGAACTGGATGAAAAAGAACGCAAGGCGCCGAAAATTTACTTTGCAGGACAAAATATAAGCGGTAAATATTTGAAACAACTTTATGAACTTGTCAAAGATAAGAATATCATGGTTAATGTCATTTCAAAGTCAGGCACTACGACAGAGCCGGCTATCGCCTTTAGAGTGTTTAAAGCGCTTCTCGAAGAAAAATACGGCAAAGAAGCGAGCAAAAAACGTATTTTTGTAACTACAGACAAAAGCAGAGGCGCCCTTAAGACAATGGCAGAGGAGCAAGGCTATGAAAGTTTTGTCATTCCGGATAATGTGGGTGGACGATTCTCCGTTCATACCGCTGTGGGACTCCTGCCCATCGCAGCTGCAGGAATTGATATCAGAGCCTTCATGAAGGGTGCAGAAGACAGCATGAAGGAATACACCAGCGAGAAGATCGAAGAAAATGCTTGCTATCAATATGTAGCAGCCAGAAATGTACTTTTGCGAAAAAGCAAAGAAATTGAAATAATGGTCAATTACGAACCTGAAATGACTATGTTCGCCGAATGGTGGAAACAGCTTTTTGGAGAAAGCGAAGGAAAAGAAGGAAAAGGGATCTTCCCGGTATCAGTAAATAATTCAACCGATCTTCATTCCCTGGGTCAGATCATTCAGGATGGAAAGAGAAACATTTTTGAATCCGTCATCGTCTTTGAAAATCATGAGGATGATTCTATTATCCCTTCAGATACGGAAGATCTGGACGGACTTAATTATATCGCTGGCATGGGCATGAATTATGTAAACCAAAAAGCTTTCGAAGGAACACTCCTGGCGCATATCGACGGTGGAGTACCAAACATCATCATCCGGGTGGATAAGCTGGATGCCTATAACATTGGAAGACTTGTGTATTTCTATGAAAGAGCGTGCGGTATAAGCGGGTATATATTAGGTGTAAATCCTTTTGATCAACCCGGTGTGGAAGCCTATAAGAAGAATATGTTTGCTTTACTTGGAAAAAAAGGCTACGAAGAGCTTGCAGCAAGTCTTAAAAACAGATAAGAAAATACACCATCATTTGGACGGGAGAAACTCCCGTCCAATTTTTTAATAGTTTTCTAATAATACAACAATGCATACTTAATACGATTAGGCTATAATTGGGTTATGAAAAATAAAAACGGAGGCAAAACCATGAGGATCACGCTGGAGCAAGTGGAACAACTTAGAAAAAAAATCGACTGCGATTATGTCACTGCTGAGAAAGCATTGAGGAAATCAAAAGGAAATTTTAACGACGCGGTTTTATACCTTGAAAAAAGAGAAAACAATAAAATTAAAAAACTAATAACAGAAATAGAGGAAGTTTTAAATCGAATATTCAGTTATAATCTTATTATGATAAAAAAAGAGGCTAATGTTATTAATTTTCCTCTTATTCTGATCCTACTAGCCATCGTAATATTCAAGATACCGGCGTCTTTGCTTCTGGTCGTTGCCCTGGCTGCTGTATTGGCCGATTATTCCTTCGAAATCGCCAGCAGGAATGAAAATGTATCCTCTGGCATAATGACAGGAAATGGACAGGAGGAACCCGAGGTCTCCGTTGAAGAAATCAATGAAGACGATGACGGATTTTATGAAATCACAGTAGAATGACAGGAGGGGAAAAATATGGCAATCAAAGTGCTGATCATAGAAGATGAGGTAAAAATAGCCAGGTTTTTGCAGCTTGAGCTTGAACACGAAGGTTACATTACAGAGCTTGCTTTTGAAGGCCGTGAGGGTCTTCGAAAAGCTGAAGATCACACCTATGATGTGATCATACTTGACGTGATGCTTCCAAATTTAAATGGTATGGAAATATGCAGACGACTGAGACAAGGACAAAACAATACGCCGATCATTATACTCACAGCAAAAGATGATGTGATCGACAAGGTTATGGGTCTTGATATCGGCGCTGACGATTACATGACAAAACCCTTTGCAATTGAAGAGCTCCTTGCGAGAATCAGAGTAATGGTAAAAAGAAATCACTCAGCAGCTGAAAAAGCGAATGGTAGAATGATCGTTGGCAAACTGATTCTTGATAAAGATCAGTATCAGGCATATTATGGTGATGACCTCCTTGAATTAACAAAAAAAGAGTTTGACTTGCTTGAATACCTGATGGAAAACAAAAATATTGTCCTCACCAGAGATAAAATCGTTGAAAAAGTGTGGGGATACGATTATTTGGGAGAAACCAATATAACCGATGTTTATATCAGATACCTGAGAAGTAAAATCGACCAGAAATATCATGTGGATATCATCAAGACAATACGCGGCGTGGGGTATAAGCTGACCAATGAATCATGAAAAGAAGGCCCAGAAGAATACCATGAAAAATGAAAGTGAAAAACCAAATTTGATAAAGCAGCTGATGAGACTCCCGTTTTCCATCGCTGATAATATTTCAAGGATACTTAGGTTCTCCATCAGGACAAAAATATCCTTTAATTATATTGCCCTTTACACAATAATCGTTTTTATGACTTTCTTCATTGCTGTTTCCGGTTATCTCTATTATGTCAGGAATATTGTCGGTAATGAAAATCAGGGGAATTATGAAAGAGTAACAATGGCATTGGACACCTTCGGAAATAATGGGGACTTAGGACAGTTAGCCTTGGAAATAAATAATATAAAAGACGCCAGTAAAAATTCGAAAACAGAAATTCTGGTTATGGACAACAACGGTCTGACAATGGTTTCAACGGATAACACTTATCCGGTAAAGAATTATGCCCTCATTCGAGGAAGCAATCCGATCTACAGCAATTTTTCGTTCTACAGCATAGTTTCCTATGGACTTATGCCTGCAGAATTTGAATATGGAGATTACCGAGTGATATTTTTTGACGAAATCTGGGATCAGCTGAACAATCTTGGAGTTTTTATCATTCTAATGACCATCAGTCTGCTGGTTGGATTTTTCATGATCTGGTTTCTTGGGGGCATGAGGCTGAAAAGAGTGCTCAGCCCAATCAATAAAATCACAAAAACTGCCCAGAAAATAAATACCCAGAATCTGGATATGAGAATCGACGTGGGAGAATCAAAATATGAACTCAGGGACTTGTCCTTGACGATTAATGAAATGATAGACAGGATACAGGATGGTTATGGGAAACAGCAAAGGTTTGTTTCAGATGTATCACACGAACTTCGTACACCCATATCGGTAATCAATGGATATGCCAATATGTTAGACCGTTGGGGGAAAAAGGACCCTGAAGTTCTCCAGGAGTCTATCGATGCCTTAAAGGTTGAAGCAGCGAACATGGCAGATTTGGTTGAAAAACTTCTTTTTCTGGCTCGTCACGATGGGGATACCCTTAAATACGAATTGAGCAGGCTGAATTTAAGTGAACTTGTTGATGATATATTTAAGGAGACCGAGCTGATCGACTCAACCCATCAAATCGAAAGCAGCACGGTGGAAGATATTTTTATCAACGGAGATAGCAATAGAATCAAGCAAATGATCAGGATATTTGTGGATAATGCTATTAAATATACCCCTGAGGGGAAGTCGATTTTTATTAAAACATTTACGGAAGGTAAGTGGGCAGTTGTTGAAATTAAAGATCAGGGTATAGGGATATCCGAAAAAGATATGAATAATATTTTTGAAAGATTCTTTCGCGCCGATGAGTCAAGAACACGAACCACCGGGGGTTACGGACTTGGCCTTAGCATTTCTAAGATCATTGTGCTTCAGCATGGTGGAAAAATCAAGGTGCGGAGCAAACCGGGAGCAGGCAGCATATTCAGCGCATATCTTCCTGTCTCTCAAGAATAATGAGAATTTTAATAAGGCTGCCGACGGCAGCCTTATTAATGTCCATATTACTTAGTAAGATCATCTTCGAAAATTTTAAGGTCGGCGTTGAAAGCAATTTCAAGTGCCTTATCAAGCTTCGCTTCGAAGATTTTTTCATCGATACCCACACTGATTACCCAGAATCGGGTAATGAAAAACATTGCTTCCCGGAAAGTCATATCGATATTGCCCAGAATATAATTTCTGATGATACTTGTTGCAATGGCAAATGCTCCAGTCGCATAAGCCCTGACATATTTTTCAGGCAAATCAACGTTGTATTTCTTTAAAATGCCTTCAAATTGTTTCTCGACCATCAGATTTAAGTCATATTCGTCTTCCAGCTCAATGGGACTGTCAAACGGGTGGGCTGATTCCATGTAGAGAGATTTGTAAAGTTCATTTTCTGTAATTACACGGAAATAAACCGAAACATAAATGAAATGATTCAGCATTTCATCTTCAGCGAAGGGAACTTTGTCTTCAGCAAAATCAAATATTTTCAAGATCAGCATACCAAAAATATAATCGGCGATATCCTGTTTGCTTTTAAAATAGTAATACAGCAGAGGGTTTTTTACTCCAGCTCTTGCAGCAATGCTTCTGACGGAAAGATTTTCCCAGCCATCTTCTTTTATTAATTCTTTGGTTACCCTTAAAATATTCTTCTTGGTTTCAATACTTTTACTATAGGCCACACTAACACCCCTTTATCTGCGTAATAATTCTACAGTAAGTATATCATAAAGCATTGGTGTATTGTACTGAAATTTTGCAGAGTAAATATTTCAAATCTGTGATGATAACGTTACTGTAGCGGGGATTATCCTTCAAATTTTGCAAATTTTCAGCTTGTATATGTTATAATCACTATAATATGATTTCGTTATTCAAACAGTATGAAACGGTGTGAGGTGGAGCAAATGCTATTTGGAATAGGAACGGATATAATAGAAATAGAAAGAATCGACCATGCCATTGGTAAAAACAGCAGATTTCTGGAAAAATTCTTTACGGTGACTGAGCAGGAATATTTCAAGAGCAGGAAAAATAAGCCTGAGACTGTCGCCGGATATTTTGCCGCCAAGGAAGCGGTATCAAAAGCCCTGGGAACCGGCGTAAGGAACTTCAATTTGATAGACATCGAAATCCAAAAAAATGAGATGGGAAAACCTTGTGTGCTGCTTCTTAACCATGCAGGCCGTTTTGCTGATGAAAACAAGATCAGCAGGGTGTTTGTCTCAATTTCCCATTCAAAATATTATGCAGTAGCGAATGCTGCCGCAGAAATTTCGGAGGTGTAGGCACTCATGATATACACCGGAGATGAAATGCGTTATCTGGATAACTATACGATCAAGAATAAAGGGGTATCATCCATACTTCTAATGGAAAATGCCGCGGAGGAAATCTTCAAGAAAATAAAGAAAAATGTCCCCTCCTTTAAAAAGACCTCGTCTGTTACTATTGTATCGGGCACAGGAAATAACGGAGGTGATGGCCTTGCCTTAGCCAGACTAATGCAGTCCGAGGGCTATAAGGTCAAAACGGTCATAACGGGCAGCCAGGACAAAATGACGTCAGACACAGCAAAGAATTACAGAAGGCTGTCAGAGACAGGTGCAGAGATTTGCTTCTATGGGGAACTCAAGGGGAAAGCTGTCAGGAAAATTCTTGATTCATCGGACTATATCATTGATGGAATCTTTGGATCAGGTCTTGATAGGGAAGTGACAGGTGAAATTAAGGAACTCATGGAATTGATCAATTCATCAGAAGGGGTCACTATTAGTATTGACATACCCTCAGGGATCATGGGAAACAGCGGCAAAGCTGCAGGAATAGCGGTAAAGGCTGATTTTACCGTTGTCGTCGAGGCTTTGAAAACAGGAAATCTTTTGAATGATGCGGCGGATCATTCTGGCGAAATTCTTGTGACGGACTCAATAGGCATCGACAGAGCAGGCGCAGCAAATGATAAGGAACTTCTGACAAGTGAGTTGGTGGGAAAAATGAAGTGCCGGAGAAAGAATTCCCACAAATATGACTTCGGAAAGCTTCTGGTGACAGGGGGAGCTCCGGGAATGACAGGCGCACCTCTTTTGTGTGCCATGGCCGGACTGAGGACAGGTTGTGGACTCTCCGCAGCAGCAATTCATCAGGATGTTTGCCAATATACGAACAACCCTTGGCCACAGCTGATGGTATTCTTCTATAATAATAAGTGGGAATACGAAAAAATGCTGGATAAGACTAAAGCTGTGGTGTTCGGGCCAGGGCTGGGCCAGGAAGAGAAGTATGATGAAGTGCTCATCCAGGTCCTTGAAAGGAATATCCCAGTGGTTATTGATGCCGATGGGATATTCCGGCTAAACAGCATTCGGGATAAAGTAAAAATAGACAATAATAAAATCATTATCACTCCTCACACCGGGGAAATTGCTAAATTATTCAGGATCACAGCGGCTGAAGTGGAAGAAGATCCCGTTTGTTTTGTTAAACTCGCCGTTCAAACCTACAATGTCAGCGTCATACTTAAAGGGCCGTGCACCATCATCGCTGATGAGGGGAAAATGTTTTTTAGCTATAAGCCTAATTCGGGGATGGCAACAGCAGGCAGCGGAGATGTCCTCTCAGGAATCGTGGGCGGGCTTCTTGCCCAGGGATATTCGGTTATGGATGCCATGAAGAAAGGCGTTTACCTACACAGCACAGCAGGTTACATCGCAGCTGAAGAAAAAAATGAGTGGAGCATGACGGCAGTGGACATCTTAGATAATATTCATTGTGCGATTGAGGAGCTGGGGACTTAGGACTTGGAGCCTCAATGTACAATGTACAGTGTACAATTTACAATGATCGTACATTTTAGAAAATATGATTCAGATACGTCCGTATGTAAGGTCTTTTTCTAAAATGTTTTTGTTAACAAAAACACAACAAGAAAAGTGCTTAGTGTTGCATAACTTACGACTTAGGACTTAGGACTTAGGACTTATTGGGTGGTTGGCGAAATGCAAAATGCAAAACATTGAAGTGGAGAAGTGTTTAGGGGCTGCTAAGAGAACAGCAAAAGCAGTTAAATGTTGAAATGCTGAAGCGTTGAAGTGCTGAAGTGCAATGCAAATATGCATAAATCTGGCATACTAGCGACTTGGGACTAGCGACTAGCGTCTACAGAAAGAGGGTGTATAAATGAAGAGATTTGGATTTTATCGAGTGGGGTGTGCTGTTCCTGAGGTAAGGGTAGCAGATTGCACATATAACAAAAATACCATGATTGAACTTATAAAAAAGGCACAGAAAAAAAATGTGGATATCCTTTTGTTTCCTGAGCTTTCCATAACGGGATATACCTGTGGAGATTTGTTTTTTCAGAATTTGCTTTTAAGTAAAAGCGAGGAAGCTGTGAAAGAAATCGCTGCTTTTCTGGAGGATAAGGAAATTACAGTTGTATTAGGGGTTCCTGTCAAGGTTTCAGGCAGGATCTATAACTGTGCAGCAGTAATAAATAAAGGGAAAATTCTTGGAATCGTGCCAAAAATATTTATCCCCGAATATAATGAGTTCTATGAGAAAAGATGGTTTTCCTCAGGGAAGGATCTTGAAGAGAACAGGCCCATAGAATATGCAGGACAGGAAATGCTGATGGGAAATAACATTCTTTTCTGCGATGCGGCAGACCGTGAATTTATTTTTGGGATAGAAATTTGCGAGGATCTATGGGTGCCAATCCCACCCAGCAGCCGGCATGCATTAAATGGTGCGGCACTGATCCTCAATCTTTCCGCCAGCAATGATCTGGTAGGAAAACGGGAATACAGGGCTGAATTGGTAAAGCAGCAGTCTGCCAGATGTGTGGCATCTTATGCCTACGCATCTTCAGGATTCGGTGAGTCCACAACTGACGTAGTTTATGGGGGAGACGCAATGATCTCTGAAAATGGAACCATTCTTACAGAAAGCGAGAGATTCCTTTTCCAGTCTCAACTGATTTATGCCGATGTGGACAATGAAAAACTCATCAATGACAGAATGAAGAAGCATTCCACATTTCGAAGCGCCAACAATGCAAATAATGAAAAATATGATTTCGTTGAATTCGCCTCAGGACAGGATAAGCAAGAAATCCAACGAACTTTTCCCAAATTTCCATTTGTACCTTCTAAAAACAGCGACAGAAATAAAAGGTGCGAAGAAATCTTTAATATACAGGTGACTGCCCTGGCTAAGAGGATCACTCATACCAGCACAAAAGCCCTTGTGGTAGGAATTTCAGGGGGTCTTGATTCTACACTGGCACTTTTAGCCTGTGTCAAAACCTGCGACAAGATGGGCATTGACAGAACCATGATTAAAGCTATCACCATGCCAGGCTTTGGGACCACCGACAGGACCTACAACAATGCTATTGAACTTACAAAAAGGTTAAAAGTGTCACTTGAAGAGATTTCAATTAAGGCTGCTGTCATGCAGCATTTTAAGGATATCGGCCATGATCCTGATTTACACAATGTGACCTATGAAAATTCACAGGCAAGAGAACGGACTCAAATTTTAATGGATATAGCCAATCGCGACGCAGGTCTTGTTGTTGGGACAGGGGATCTTTCGGAACTGGCTCTTGGATGGGCAACCTATAATGGTGATCACATGTCCATGTATGGCATAAACAGTGGAATACCCAAGACGCTGGTTAGATATCTGGTGAAATGGATCGCAGACAACAGTCTTAAGGATGTAAAAGACATCCTTTATGATGTGCTTGATACCCCTGTAAGCCCTGAACTGCTTCCTCCGGACAAAGAGGGAAATATCGCACAAAAAACCGAAGAAGTTGTAGGACCTTATGAACTGCTTGATTTCTTTTTGTATTATATGGTGAGATTCGGATTCAGACCTGAGAAAATTTATAGAATAGCACAGATCTCCTTTAAAGGAGAATATGACAAGGAAACGATTTATAAATGGCTTCGGAAGTTTTATGTCAGGTTTATCTCCCAGCAGTTTAAAAGATCATGCCTGCCGGATGGACCTAAAGTAGGATCGATAAACCTTTCCCCAAGAGGCGACTGGAGAATGCCGAGCGATGCATCCATGTCCCTTTGGCTTGAAGAGCTGGACTCAATGATTAAATAAGATACAGAGAATCAGATATCGTTTTTCTGTTTAAGTTTTTGGATCGCTGATTTGTAGCCGGTGCCGTATTTCAGGCATCGGCTTACCCTGCTTACGGTAGTAGAACTGGCTCCGATGAGTTCCTGAACCTCTGAAAAAGTTTTGCCTCTGGATAGATTCAAAGCGATTTCCAGGCGATGCTCCATATCTTCGATTTCTTTGATGGTGCACAAATCCTCCAGGAAGGAAAGGGTTTCCTCTTTGCTGTCAAGGGAAAGGATGCAGTTTATTAAAAGGTCAAATTTATTGATATCCAAATATGTTTCCTCCAATTTAAGACAATCTAAAGGTAATGCGTTATAATTAATAGCTGTAAGGTGAACTGTTAATACGATTATACTTTATTAAAGTAAAGCAGTAAAGAAATAAATTCAAGGAGATCGTCCATTGGAGCAATACAAAACAGATGAAAGTATCATGGAACGGAATAATATTTGGAATTAATTGTGGAATACATGATATAATCTGTAAACAATATATTTGAGGTGAATAAATGGAGTTTATAAAATATTTAAAAAAGATGGATTACATACTGTTATTCACAGTATTCAGTCTGTTTGCAATTGGCATTTCAGCAATCAGGGTAGCAACCAACACTGAAAATTTCGTTGCAGGTGAGTCATCCACATACATCACCAAACAGCTGGTGTCCTTTTCCATTGGGATCATTGCAATGCTGCTGATCATATTGCTGGATTACAAAACCCTTGAGCATTACTGGATGCATATTTTTGGTTTCGCGATCCTGGCACTTCTTTTAGTGTATGTGCCTGGGTTGGGGATCGTAAACAAGGGAACAAGAGGCTGGATCAATTTAGGTTTCATGGATCTGCAAACCTCAGAGATCGCTAAGATCGGGTTTATCATTGCTTTCGCGAAACTTCTTGAAAAACGGAAAAATAAACTGGATAGAATAACAGATATCATGATCCCGATTCTATTCACAATCATTCCCGTATTTTTTGTATTTATACAACCGGATCTGGGACAATCTCTTGTTTTTATCGTGATCGCATCGGGTATGCTTTTTGTCGCCGGAATCAATATGAAGTACATCTATGGCGTACTTGGAGCCATGATCATCGGCTTTCCCATCATGTGGAATTTTTTCATGCAGGATTATCAAAAAAACAGAATCCTGACATTTTTAAATCCTACCCTGGATCCCTTGGGGAATGGGTATCATGCCATTCAGTCGATGATGGCCATCGGTTCAGGTCAAATCTTTGGCAAGGGGATAGCTGCTGAGAATACTATGACCAAGCTTAACTACCTTCCTGCCCAGTGGACAGATTTCATATTCTCTGTCATTTCTGAAACAGCCGGTTTCGTCGGCGCAACTGTAGTGGTACTTCTACTGGGACTTTTTCTTTACCGCCTGCTTAAGGATTCCAGGGATGCAAAAGATGAATTTGGAAGCCTGATTATCATAGGGGTATTTTTCATGTTCTTATTCCAGGTTTTCGAAAATATCGGGATGACTATGGGCATTATGCCCATTACGGGAATAACCCTGCCATTTTTAAGCTACGGGGGAAGCTCCCTAATGACCAACCTGATTGCTGTAGGCCTTGTGCTGAATGTACATATGCGAAGGTCGCATATTAGTTTCTAAAAGCAGCTAGCTGTTAGGTGAATAGGTGAATAGCGATTAGCCAAAGACAAAAGCGTGGAAGTGTTGAAGTGTTGAAATGGTGAAAACCTGCAGAGTAGGGGCGAACATTGTTCGCCCGAAAAAATATGCAAAAGTATTAAATAAAAACATTGAAAACAAAGGCTGAAAAAATAAGCTAACAGCGAACAGATAAACGGAGGAAAGTAATGATAAATAAGATAGATGTAATACTGCCAAGAGTAGAATCACCGGCAAGGTACACGGGCAATGAGTTAAATAGTATAAAAAAGGATCTTAGGGAAGACTTGATAAGATTCTGTTTTGCTTTTCCGGATATTTATGAAGTTGGGATGTCCCACCTGGGACTTCAAATCATTTATCAAATGCTTAATAAGGAAGAGAATATCTACTGTGAAAGAGTATTCGCGCCTTGGGTGGATATGGAGAAGGAATTAAGGGAAAACAACGTGCCGCTTTTTTCCCTTGAAACGAAGACATCCCTTAAGGATTTTGATTTTTTAGGATTTACCCTACAGTATGAGATGAGCTATTCGAACATTCTGAATATGATGAATATGGCAGGGATAACCCTTTTCTCCAGGGACCGAAAAGAGGATGAACCGATCATTATTTTAGGAGGTCCCTGCGCCTATAATCCTGAACCTATGGCTGATTTTGCAGATATTATCCTCATCGGCGAAGGGGAAGAGGCAATCATTGAGCTGATGGAACTCTATGAAGAGTCCAAACAGGAAAAGCTCTCCAAAAAAGAGTTTCTTTTGAAAGCAGCACAGATATGGGGAATCTATGTGCCTTCATTCTATGAAGTGCAATACAAGGAAGATGGTACTTTAAAGTCGTTTAAACCACTGATAGAAGGTGTGCCTGAAAAAATCAGGAAGCGGTTTGTAAAAGATCTGGATACGATGTATTTCCCGGAAACCATGATTGTTCCCTATCTTCAGGTGATCCATGACAGGATCCTACTTGAATTGTTCAGGGGCTGCACACGAGGCTGCAGATTCTGTCAGGCAGGAATGATCTACCGGCCCTTAAGGGAAAAGAGTCTTGAAGTCTTAAAACGGAATGCTGATCAATTGATCGAGAATACCGGGTATGAGGAAGTTTCCCTGTCGTCTCTTAGTACAACCGATTATTCCTGCCTTCCTCAGCTTACGGAATATCTCATCGATAAATATGAGGATAAAAAAGTTGCGGTGGGTCTGCCATCACTGAGGCTGGACAACTTTTCCATAGAGCTTGCCCAAAAAATTCAAAAGGTAAAGAAAACAGGGCTGACCTTTGCTCCTGAAGCAGGCACTCAGAGGTTAAGGGATGTCATTAACAAAGGGGTTACAGAGGAAGAACTCATGAGCGCGGTAAAAAAAGCTTTTGAATCCGGATGGGGGAATCTGAAGCTGTATTTCATGATCGGACTTCCAACGGAAACGCTGGAGGATATTGATGGAATCATCGATCTGGCATTTAAAGTCGTGGATGAGTATGATAAGACGGAAAGCCCTCTTAAGAACAAAAAAGTCAGACTTTCGGTATCTACCTCATCATTTGTCCCAAAGGCGTTTACTCCATTCCAGTGGGTTGCGCAAAACAGCGCCCAGGAGATCAAAGATAAGCAAAGCTACATCATCCGAAATATGAGAAATAAAAAAATAGAATACAGCTGGCATGAGCCTTATGTCAGCAGGATGGAAGGGGCTTTCGCCAGAGGGGACAGAAGGCTTTCTCAAGTCATCTATAAAGCCTGGGAAAAAGGCTGCCGGTTCGACGGATGGAAAGATCATTTCAATTATGAAAGCTGGATGGCGGCGTTTCAAGAGACCGGATTAGACCCTGATTTTTATGCCCTCAGAGAAAGAGAGTACGAAGAACTCCTCCCATGGGATTTTATCGATATTGGCGTTACAAAAGAATTCCTGATCAAAGAGCATAAAAAGGCGATCAATGAGACAGTGACTGATTTTTGCAAATACAAATGCGTCAACTGCGGATTCAATGATTTTGAAGAAGGGTGGAGATGTGATGTATACAGCAAGAATGAAGTTTAAAAAAGGCGAAGAGATCAAATACATTTCCCATTTGGATATGCAGCGGATGCTCCAGCGCACCCTGCGAAGAGCAGGAGTACCCATAAAATATTCCGAAGGCTTTAATCCTCATCCCAAGTTATCATTTGCAATGGCTATGGCGGTGGGAATGACATCGGATTGTGAATATGCTGATATTGAGCTTGAAGAATACATAGACCCTGAGGAATTTGTAAAAAAGGCTAATAAATCTGCACCCCAGGGGTTTATCATCACGAAAGCGCTGGTGACGGAGGACAATATCCCGTCTCTTACTTCCCTGGTGGGATCAGCTGAATATATTTTAAATGGCGTTGTGTCAGAACATGGGACGCTGGACTTAATTCAATCGAAAATCCAAATGATTTTGGAAAAAGAAAGCATTACCATAAGAAAGCGAAATAAAAAAGGTAAGATGGGCATTAAGGAAATCAGACCTATGATCTATACCTTCCAGGCAACTTCTGAGGAAGACGGTATGGTGAGCATAAGATGTTCAGTAGCCACAGGAAGCAAAGAAAACCTGAGACCTGATGTGCTGATTGATCTTATTAATGAAGATGAGCTTTTAATCGACAAGGATAAGGGAATGGGCATTCACAGAGTTCTTCTGGGTAATGAAGAAAGAGAAGAGCTTCTGTGAAAGTTAACAACGAAAAGAAAATAAACTAAATTAACTACAGGAGGAAGACTTATGGTCAGAGTGAGATTCGCCCCAAGTCCAACAGGATATGTGCATATTGGTTCCCTGAGAACAGCATTATACAACTATCTTTTTGCTAAAAAAAATGAAGGGGTATACCTTCTTCGAATAGAGGATACCGACAGAACAAGATTTGTTGAAGGCTCCTTCGAGAACCTGATCAAGTGCCTTGAAGAAACTGGAATCATCCATGATGAAGGACCGACTATTGTGGACGGAAAAATCATCGAGAAGGGCAGCTTCGGACCGTATGTGCAGTCCGCGAGACTGGATATTTACAATAAATATATTGCTCAGCTTATTGAGGAGAAACATGCCTATCATTGCTTCTGCTCAAGAGAAAGACTTGAGGAGTTAAGAGAGGATCAAAGGTCAAGGAACGAAACGCCAAAATACGATGGCCGCTGCAGGAATCTGTCAGCCGAGGAAGTCAATCAAAGGATCAAAAACGGCGAGGAGCATGTTGTAAGACTTAGAATGCCGGAGAATACCTCCCTTTCTTTTTATGACGAAGTCCGGGGCAATATCGATATCAACAGCGACGAGGTTGACGATCAGGTGCTGATCAAGTCCGATGGATTTCCTACCTACCATTTTGCAGTCGTCGTGGATGACCATCTCATGGGAATAACCCATATTATAAGAGGGGAAGAATGGCTGCCCTCCACACCCAAGCATATCCTATTATATGAAGCGTTTGGATGGGAAAAGCCAAATTATGTGCACCTGCCAAATATCCTGAATGCCGACAAGAAAAAACTCAGCAAGCGTCAGGGAGATGTTGCCGTTGAGGACTTTTTACGGAAAGGTTATCTGCCACAGGCCCTTATCAATTATATTGCTCTTTTAGGATGGAGTCCGGAAGGAAACGAAGAAATATTTTCTTTGGAGGAACTGGCAGAACATTTCGATATCAAAAGGGTCAATAAATCGGGTGCGGTTTTTGATGTTGACAAGCTAAACTGGATGAATGCAGAGTATATCAGAAAAATGGGCATTGATGAACTGACTGAACTTTGTCTTCCCTATATGCTGGAAACCGGTTATATTACGGAAGACACGGTTAAAAATAATCTGGACTATGTGAAAATGATCGTTTCCACATTCACGGAAAAGCTCCATAAACTTTCAGATATCCAAGGGGAAATGAAAAGTATCTTTGAATATGACGGAGAACTGGATGATGAAATGAAGGAGATCTTATCTGGTGAGACCGTAGCGCTTTTAGCGGAAACTGCAGCAGTTAAAGTTGATGCTGAAGAAAATATCACCCCAGAAACTCTTAAGAGGATCTTCAAGGAGATCCAGAAGGAACACGGAATCAAAGGGAAAAATCTATTCATGCCGGCCCGGGTGATCGTTACAAAACAGGTTCATGGATCAGATCTTATGATGATCATGTCCATCCTTGGGAAAGAGGAAGTTGTAAGGAGATTCAAAAGTTTTAACACTTTAGTCTGAGGAGGGTCATCCATGCAAATACTTGATAAGGTAGCGGTTTATTTTGAAAATTTCAAGGTGGTTCCAAGAGAATCCATAACACTCAGCCCAGAAGTAAGAAAAATGTGCGAGAGAAATACCTGTGGAAATTACGGTAAAAGCTGGACGTGCCCACCTGCTCTGGCACCTATAGAGGAAATTCAGGACAAGTTCAACAGCTTCGAGCATTTCGTCGTTGTCTTTCAGGTGTATCCTCTGAAAAATAGCCTTGACTACAAGGGAATGATGGCAGGGGTGGAAGATTTCAAGGTCAGGATGAACCAGCTTCATCAGGAGCTTAAAGGCACGGATAGATACATGATGCTAGGCGCTGGTGGTTGCAATCTCTGCAAGGAATGTACTTATCCTCAAGCCCCCTGCAGAAGACCAGAGGATGCCATCGTCTCAGCAGAAGCCTACGGGATCGATGTTATGAAACTCATGAGAGAAAATCACCTCAAATATAACAATGGCCCCAATACCGTCACATATATTGGTGGAATTTTATTCTAGCGAAGCTAGAATAAAATTAGAGAACAGATAATAATTAATAGAGAACAGAACTAGAGAACAGATAATAATTAATAGAGCATAGATGATGTGGAGATTTAAACCTGAAACGTTTAAATCTCTTTTTATGTAAAAAAAAGAAATCAGATGCTGTATTTGCATCGGATTTCTCCCTAAACTATTCTCTATTCTCTGTTAATTATTCTCTAAATTAGCCAGGTAGTTCTTGTTGATGGAAAATACCTTTTCCATGTTTTCCGGGGAGGGACCGCCGGTGAGCTTCCTGTTGTTTACACAGGCTTCGATGGTAATGCTTTCATAGATGGTGTCGTCAAAGATCTCATGGAGATTTTTGAATTCTTGAAGGGATAGATCTTCAATATTCTTGTTGTTTTCAATGCAGTAAAGCACCAGTTTTCCTATGACAGCGTGGGCTTCCCTGAAGGGCATGCCTTTTTTAACAAGCCAGTCTGCTGCGTCGGTTGCGTTGGTAAATGCTTTTTTTGCACCTTCGTACATGACTTCCTTGTTTATAGTCATGGTCCTGACCATATCGGTAAAGATGGGAAGGCACATGGTGAGGGTTTTCACGGAATCAAAAACCGCCTCCTTGTCCTCCTGCATGTCCTTGTTGTATGCCAGGGGGATCCCTTTCATCGTAGTCAGGAGAGCCATAAGATTTCCATAAACTCTTCCGGTTTTTCCCCGGACAAGTTCAGCGATGTCTGGATTTTTCTTCTGGGGCATGATGCTGCTTCCTGTTGAATAGGCATCGTCCAGCTTGATGAAATTGAATTCATCCGTACACCATAAGATGATTTCTTCGCTGAATCGGCTTAGGTGCATCTGGATGAGAGACATGGCGCTCAAGAATTCTATGCAGAAATCCCTGTCGGAAACGCCGTCCATGCTGTTTAAGGTGACCGAACCGAAATCCAGCAGCGATGCCACCAGGTCTCGGTCTAAATTGTAGGTTGTTCCCGCAAGAGCGCTGGAACCAAGGGGCATAACGTTAGTCCTTTTATAGCAATCTTCGATTCGGCCTCTGTCACGCTTCAACATTTCGAAATAGGCCATCAAATGATGCGCAAAGGTCACAGGCTGAGCTTTCTGAAGATGGGTGTATCCCGGCATAATGGTCATTACATTTTTTTCAGCGATTTCAAGAAGCACTTCCTGAAGGTCGTGGATCATGGAGTCGATAAGGATAAGCTTATCCTTCACATACATTCTCATGTCCAGGGCGACCTGATCGTTACGGCTTCTTCCTGTATGTAGCTTTTTACCTGTTTCGCCAATCCTCTGGATCAGGAGTTTTTCCACATTCATATGGATGTCCTCAGCAGAGACATCAAATGTCACCGTTCCTTCATCAATATCTTTAAGTATTCCCTTTAGTCCGTCTATGATGACTTCGCTTTCCCTTAAGCTGATTATTCCTTGTTTACCAAGCATTTCGGCATGTGCAATACTGCCATTAATGTCATAGCTATAGAGAACATTGTCAAAATGTATGGATGAATTGAAATCATCGGTTAAAGGATTTGTTTCCTTGGTAAATCTTCCGCCCCATAGTTTCATGGCTTCACTTCCTTAATTTAAAGTTGTTTGTTTTTTTCTTTCATAAGCGCCCTTACTTTAAGCGGCAATCCGAAAAGCTTAATGAAGCCTTCTGCATCCTTATGATTGTAAAGTTCACCGGTATCAAAGCTAGAAATTTCTTCGTTGTATAAAGAATATTTCGATTCGATGCCTGCCAGCACGATATTGCCTTTATAGAGTTTAAGCTTAACTTTTCCGGTGATTATTTTTTGTGTTTCATCCACGAAAGCGCTCATGGCTTCCCTTAATGGGGTATACCATTGTCCGTTATAGACCATTTCGGCAAATTTGGTGGATACGATCTGTTTGAAGGAATAGGTTTCCTTGTCAAGACACAGGTGCTCCATTTCCTGATGGGCTTTATAAAGAATCGTACCACCTGGAGTCTCGTAGATCCCTCGGGATTTCATTCCAACCACACGATTTTCGATCAAATCGATGACCCCTATTCCGTGCTTGCCGCCTA
>JAAXUP010000070.1 GCA_013335935.1 Eubacteriaceae bacterium
TGCTCCATTTCCTGATGGGCTTTATAAAGAATCGTACCACCTGGAGTCTCGTAGATCCCTCGGGATTTCATTCCAACCACACGATTTTCGATCAAATCGATGACCCCTATTCCGTGCTTGCCGCCTACTGCATTTAATTCGGTGATCAGTTGAGTAGCGTTCATCTTCACATCATTTAAAGCCACAGGTGTTCCGCCTTCAAATTCAATGGTCACATATTCGCTTTGGTCTGGTGCGTTTTCAAGGGTATTGCACATCTGGAGGATCTTGCTGTAATCCGGCTCAATTGCAGGATGTTCCAGCTCCAGCCCTTCATGACTTAAATGCCAGAGGTTTTTGTCCCTTGAGTAGCTGGTATCTTTTTTCATATTGAGTTTGATGTCGTTTCTAATGCAGTATTCTATGGCATCTTCCCTTGTTTTGATGTCCCATATTCTCCAGGGGGCAATTATTTTAAGGTGAGGAGCCAGGGCGGTGATGGTCAGCTCGAATCTAACCTGGTCGTTTCCTTTTCCGGTAGCGCCGTGACAAATTGCTTCGGCTTCTTCCTTTAAAGCATAGTAAACAAGTCTTTCTGCGATAAGTGGACGGGCAATAGCCGTACCCAGAAGGTATTTGTTTTCATAAACCGCACCAGCCTTCATGGTGGGGATGACAAAATCATTGACGAAAATATCAGTCACATTGTCGATATACAGCTTGCTGGCACCTGAAGAGATCGCTCTTTCTTCCAGTCCATCGATTTCCTGGCCCTGCCCTACATCTATACATACAGCAATAACTTCATAATCATAATTTTCCTTCAGCCATGGTATAATAGTGGTAGTATCCAGACCGCCGGAATAGGCTAAAATAACTTTTTTCTTCATTGTTGAGACCTCCATAAATAATCAAATTTCAATACGCATAATTATACAGTAAAAGTGAATAATATGCAATATGTTTTAAAAAATACTTGAAAAACGTATTAACAGTATGTATAATTATGAAATAACGTCTTTGGAAAAGCTGAAAACTTCATGCATGGGATGAATAAACATGCATCTACTCTAATTTTAGACTATTTTCATGGGATTGAGAAGCAAATTGGACGAAAATTATGAAAAATCAAATAAATATAGAAAGAGGGTTTATTAATGATAAAAGCAGGTGTGATCGGAGCGTCAGGGTATGTGGGACAGGAATTGATAAGACTTTTAAAACAACATCCCGAGGTTGAAATTACGGCGGTGACTTCAAAAAGTAATGTAAATCAGCACTATGATGATATATATTGTAATTATAAGGGTATATTCACTAATAGTTTTGAAGAACAGGATATGGACAGGATCGCGGAAATTTCAGATGTCATATTTTTGGCGCTGCCTCATGGTGTGGCTTCAAAGCTCATCAATGAAGAGCTATTGAAGAAGACAAAGGTGATCGACATGGGGGCTGATTTCAGACTAAAGGATATCGGGATCTATGAGGAGTGGTACAACACTCCCCACTACAGTCCGGAATTGATTGGCAAAAGTATTTATGGATTGTGTGAACTAAAAAAGGATGAAATCAAAAAATACAGTCTGATTGCAAACCCGGGCTGTTATACCACCTGCAGTATCCTTTCACTGGCGCCTGTCATTGATCATGAGGCATTCGACGCTTCATCCATCATCGTGGATGCAAAATCCGGGATCACAGGAGCCGGCAGGTCCCTGGACATGGGTACTCATTATACGGAATGCAACGAATCCATCAAGGCATATAAAATCGCATCCCACCGGCATACACCGGAAATTGAGGAACAACTAAGCTCCTTGGCGGGAAAAGAAATCAGGCTGTTGTTTACCCCTCATCTTACACCCATGAACAGAGGGATTCTTGCCACGTGCTATATTAGAATGGAAAAAGAAATAGCGGAATCAGAAATCCGGGAAATGTATATGGACTTCTACAAGGACAGCCCTTTTGTAAGGATCATGAAAGAAGGCGTTTTCCCAGAGACAAAATGGGTAAAAGGATCCAATTACTGCGATATCGGAATCAAGGTGGATAAAAGAACGAATACGCTGATCGCCATTGGAGCCATTGACAACCTTATAAAAGGTGCGGCTGGACAGGGAATCCAGAATATGAACATCATATTTGGACTGGATGAGAAAACAGGACTTGGGGATATTCCCATATTTCCAGCATAAAGGAGGAAGAAGAATGCATATAATAGAAGGCGCAATCAACTCACCCAAAGGATACAAAGCCGGGGGAAAATTTGTAGGCATAAAGAAGAAAAGAAAGGATTTGTCCATCATTTTCAGTGAAAAACCTGCAGTGATCGCTGCGCTTTTTACAACGAATGTGGTAAAGGCAGCTCCGGTTACCTGGAATATGAAAATACACGACAGTCATAAGCCAATAAGAAGCATTGTGATCAACAGCGGAAATGCAAATGCATGCACTGGAAAAAAGGGTGCTGAGGACAATGAAAAAATGGCTGAGACCATTGCGCTGGAACTGGGGATCCTGAAGGAAGAAGTTTTAGTGGCTTCCACCGGAGTGATCGGTGTGCCCCTCCCCATTGACACGGTTGTTCAAGGCATCCAGAGCCTCAGTAAGGAACTGGATGATGAGCTGGCTTCCGGGCTTAATGCTGCGGAAGGGATCATGACCACAGATACCATACTTAAAAATATCGCGGTTGAAATCGAACTGGATGGAAAGAAGATCACTTTGGCTGGAATAGCTAAGGGCTCAGGGATGATCCATCCCAATATGGCTACCATGCTTTCATTTATCA
The DNA here is from genome assembly GCA_013335935.1 of Eubacteriaceae bacterium. Classification (GTDB taxonomy): domain Bacteria; phylum Bacillota; class Clostridia; order Eubacteriales; family Alkalibacteraceae; genus JAAXUP01. Next base: position 2,777 of record JAAXUP010000070.1, read on the forward strand.
CCACAGATGCGGATATTGAAGAGGTGCTTCTTCGAAAAGCTCTTAAAGACATTTGCACAAATACCTATAACATGATTTCCGTTGACGGGGACACCTCTACAAATGACATGGTCATAACCATGGCCAACGGGATGGCGGGAAATAAAAAAATCACCGAAGAAAATGATGATTATCAAGTGTTTTACCAGGCGCTCTATTATGTAAATGAGCATCTTGCAAAGGAAATCGTTAAAGATGGCGAAGGCGCCAGCAAATTTCTGGAGGTGACTCTGGAAGGAGCTAAAACTGTAGAGGACGCGCGATTGATGGTCAAGAGTGTCCTGAACTCAAGTCTTGTTAAGACAGCCATGTTCGGAGAGGATGCCAACTGGGGGAGAGTGCTTTGTGCCATGGGTTATTCCGGAGCGGAGTTCAATCCTGAAAAGGCAAGCCTTGAGTTTGAAGCGAACGGAGAGAAAATCAGGCTTCTGGAGGAAGGGCTGCCCCTTAAATTTGATGAGGATCTTGCGTATAAAATTCTTCAAAATCACGACATCAAGATCAACATCTTCCTGGAAGAAGGAACAGCCAAGGCTACGGGATGGGGCTGCGATCTAAGCTATGATTATGTAAAAATAAACGGAGAATATAGGACCTGAGGTGACGGATATGGAAAGATATTTAAACAGGGCAAAGACTTTAGTAGAAGCGCTGCCTTACATCCAAAAGTTTAACAATAAAATCGTCGTCATAAAATATGGCGGCAGTGCTATGATCGATGAAAATTTGAAGGAATCGGTGATCAAGGATATTTCCCTGATGAAGCTGGTTGGCATGAAGCCAGTTGTGGTTCATGGGGGAGGGAAAAAAATCAATGAAATGCTGGCTAAGGTAGGGATCGTTTCGAAATTTATCGATGGTCTGAGAGTCACTGACGACGAGACCATGGAAATTGCTGAGATGGTGCTTTCGGGAAATATCAATAAAAATATCGTTCAGCTTTTTCAGCAGCAAGGAATCAAAGCTGTTGGAATCAGCGGGAAGGACGGAAAGACGATTTCAGCGAAGAAAATGCTCCTGGAGGGTAAGGATCTGGGCTGGGTTGGAGAAATCGAAAATATATGCCCCGAACTTCTGATTAGCCTTATTGAAGATGATTTCGTTCCCGTTGTGGCGCCTATAGCAACAGATGACGATAACAATACCTACAACATTAATGCCGATTACGTAGCCAGTGCCATCGCAGGTGCTCTCAAGGCCGAGAAACTGGTTTATCTGACAGATGTGGAAGGGGTTTTACGGGATGTTCATGACAAAAAGAGCCTGATCTCTAAAATAAATATCAAGGATATTGAGAAATACAAAGAAAAAGAGATCATAACCGGAGGAATGATCCCGAAAATCGATAATTGCGCAAAAAGCATCGAAGAGGGTGTAAACAGTGTGCATATTTTAGATGGCAGGATGGAACACAGTCTTCTCCTGGAGGTATTCACCAATTCAGGAATCGGAACAATGATTTTTAAATAAAAAGGAGCAACCATGATGGAAAATAAAACGATAACAAAAGCAAAAAAATATATGATGAATACTTATGCATCTTTCCCGCTGGTTTTTGTTAAGGGAGAAAAATGCTATCTATTCGATGATGCTGGAAAAAAATATCTTGATTTTGTGGCGGGGATCGCCGTTAATTCCCTGGGGTACGGTCATGAGGAATTTATTAAAAAAGTGACAGAGCAGCTTGGCAAATTCAATCATCTGTCCAACCTTTATTACAATGAGCCTGCTGTTGAGCTTGCTGAAAGTCTGGCCGTTCATTCAGGTCTGGACAAGGTGTTTTTCTGCAACAGTGGTGCGGAAGCTACAGAAGCGGCCCTTAAGTTAAGCAGGGTCTATTCCAAAAAGAATAAGGGCAGCGACTGTTATAAAATCATCTCCATGAAGAATTCGTTTCACGGCAGGACGTTTGGAGCCATATCTGCCACAGGGCAGTTGAAATACCAGAAGGATCTGGCCCCGATGCTCTCGGAAGTCGTATTCGCAGAATATAATGACATTGAAGATCTGAAAAGCAAGATCACACCGGATACGGCAGCTGTGATCATGGAACCGATCCAGGGGGAAGGCGGCATCAATCCAGCGGATCCTGAGTACCTCAAACAGGTCCGGGAAGTCTGCGATGAAAACAACATCGTTCTGATTTTTGATGAAGTGCAAAGCGGGATAGGTCGGACAGGAGCGTTTTTCGCTTTCCAGAAGTATGGAGTCATTCCGGATATCGTTACCTGTGCCAAAGGTCTGGGTGGCGGCATACCCATCGGTGCAATAATCGCGAAAGAGAAAATCGCCCAGGCTTTTACGCCGGGAAGCCATGCATCAACGTTCGGAGGCAATGCCATATCCACAACAGCTGCAAATGTAGTGGTTGATGAGCTGATGGAGAAAGGACTGCTGACCAATGTGCAGATCCAGGGAGAGTACTTGAAAAACAGGCTGGAGCTCCTAAAAGAAAAACACCCTTATATCGTAGATATCAGAGGAGCAGGCTTGATGATGGGAATCCAAATTGACGGAGATACTTCAAAGGTAGTCAGAAAAGCCATGGAAAATGGTTTGTTATTAGTAGGAGCAGGAAATAACGTTATCCGCTTTGTACCGCCTCTTACCATTACTAAGGAGGATATCGATCTTTTCACTGAAATCATGGACATTTCATTGGAGGAGTTAAAATGCTGACATACCTGTACCTGGAAGATGGCACAGAGATCATTGGAGAATCTTTCGGCGCCCTTAAAGAAACTTACTCCGAATTAGTATTCAATACCGGAATGACAGGCTATCAGGAAGTGCTGACCGATCCTTCCTACTGCGAACAAACCGTTGTGATGACCTATCCCATTATCGGGAATTACGGAATAAACCAATATGATAATGAATCTTTAAAGATACAGGTGAAGGGTTTTATTGTCAGGGAATATAGTGAATATCCCAGCCATTATCTCAGTCAGAAAAACATCGACGAGTATTTAAGAGAAAACGGGATTCCCGGAATCTTCGGGGTTGACACCCGGCTTATTACCAAAAAAATCAGGGATCTTGGGGATATGAGATGCCTGATCACTTATGAAAAAACAGCAGATGCCGTTGAAAAAATCAAAAAATATTACATGCCAAAGGATGTTGCCAAAAGAGTCAGCATACCTGAAAAGACTGTGGTGGAAGGTAGAGGACCCAAAATCGGCCTTCTGGATCTCGGCTGCAAAAAAGGGATTATCGATCAGCTTAAAGACAACGGATGTTCAGTCGTCGTTTATCCATATGAGACATCCCCTGAGGAAATACTCAGGGAAGGACTTGACGCACTTTTGATATCAAATGGCCCTGGGGACCCTAAGGATAATGAGACAATCATCCGGAACATAAAATCCATGCTGGGACAACTTCCCATATGGGGAATTTGTCTTGGAAACCAGCTTCTTGCCCTCGCTCTCGGAGCAGATACCTATAAAATGAAGTTTGGTCACAGGGGGAGCAACCATCCTGTAATCAATATCCAGACAAACAAAGTCATGATTTCCTCTCAGAACCATGGATACGCGGTAGATGGCCACACCATGAGTGAAGACATGATTAGTACATATATCAATATCAACGACAATACCATCGAAGGGTTCGATTGTCCAAAATACAACGTAAAAGCTGTCCAGTTCCATCCTGAAGAAGGTCCCGGGCCAGTAGACGGACATCAGATCATCGAAAATTGGATAAAAAGTGTAAAGGAAGATGCAGCCCATGCCAAAAAATAATGCGATCAAAAAAGTTATGGTAATCGGCTCCGGTCCGATTATCATTGGACAGGCCGCTGAGTTTGACTATGCCGGCACACAAGCTTGCAAATCCCTAAAAGAGGAAAAAGTAGAAGTAATCCTTGTAAACAGCAATCCTGCCACTATCATGACAGATGACAATATTGCCGATCGGGTTTACATCCAGCCCCTGACAGTAGAGGCCTTGCGATATATTATCGACAAGGAACGTCCGGACGGAATACTACCAACCCTTGGAGGCCAGACAGGACTCAATATCGCCATGGAGCTTCATGAAGCCGGTGTACTGGAGGAATTTAACGTCAAACTGCTGGGTACCTCACTGGAGGCAATAAAAAAAGCCGAGGACAGGGAAAGCTTCAGAAATCTTATGCATGAGATCAAAGAGCCGATCCCAAAAAGTGCCATCATTTCTGAAATTGAAGAAGGAATTTTGTTTGCCAGGGAAACGGGCTTTCCTATTATCGTAAGACCTGCCTATACGCTGGGGGGAACGGGGGGAGGAATAGCCAAGGATGAGACTGAACTTCGTGAGGTCCTCCATACTGGACTGATGTTTTCAAGAATCAGTCAGGTCCTCCTTGAACAAAGCGTGGCAGGTTGGAAAGAAATCGAATATGAGGTAATGCGGGATTCCAATGACACCTGCATCATCATTTGTAATATGGAAAATATCGATCCGGTTGGTATACACACTGGAGACAGCATCGTGGTAGCCCCATCTCAAACCCTGACAGATAATGAATATCACATGCTTCGTCAGTCAGCTCTGAAAATCATCAAATCCTTAAAAATCGAAGGGGGCTGCAATATACAGTTTGCCCTGGATCCGGACAGCAATAATTACATCGTCATCGAGGTGAATCCAAGGGTCAGCCGCTCATCTGCTCTGGCGTCAAAGGCAGCAGGTTATCCTATTGCCAAGATCGCGGCAAAAATCGCCATCGGACTGCATCTTCATGAAATCGAAAATACGGTCACGAAAAAGACGAAAGCATCTTTTGAGCCGGCACTTGATTATATTGTAACCAAAATACCCAAGTGGCCTTTTGACAAATTTGATTATGCAAATCGCACATTAAACACGCAAATGAAGGCAACCGGCGAAGTTATGGCCATAGACAGGAATTTTGAAAGCTCCTTGTTAAAAGCGATAATCTCCCTTGAAGGAAACGAGACCTCCATGCGGAAGCCACATCTTGAAGCTATGAAAGATGAAGAAATCTATAAACTCCTGGACGTGGTTGACGACGAGAGGATATTTACGGTATTCGAAGCGTTAAGACGAAATGTTTCGGTAGATGATATCCATAGTATCACGAAAATCGACCGATGGTTTTTATATAAATTCCTGAACATCGTGAATGTTGAAAAAGAACTGAAAGCGAACCAGCTGGACAGTGTCCTTCTCAGAAAGGCGGAAAGACTTGGCTTTACTGACAAGGAAATCGAAATGCTTTCTGGTGAGGAATACAGTGTTATTGATGCCATCCGGAGGGCTCATCAGATCTACCCGGTATATAAAATGGTTGATACCTGCGCTGGAGAGTTTGAATCCTATACGCCCTACTATTATTCCACATATGATCAGGGTGATGAGAACATCATCAGTAAAAAAGAGAAGATTGTCGTTATCGGTTCAGGTCCTATCAGGATCGGACAGGGAATAGAATTCGACTACTGCTCGGTTCATGCTGTTTGGGCGATCCAGAAGTTAGGTTATGAATCCATCATCATCAACAATAATCCTGAAACCGTCAGCACGGATTTTGATACAGCGGATAAGCTTTATTTTGAACCCCTGTTTATTGAAGATGTCCACAATGTCATCAGAAAAGAGATGCCCAAGGGTATAATTGTCCAGTTCGGAGGGCAGACCTCCATCAATCTGGCACCGAAACTTATGGCAAGAGGTGTGCAGATTTTAGGCACGTCGGTAAATTCCATCGATGTGGCAGAGGACAGGAAGCGTTTCGACAGGCTTCTGAAGGAGCTGAATATACCGAGACCAAAAGGCATCGGCGTCACATCTCTTCAGGAAGGCATTGAGGTTGCCGATGACATCGGATATCCAGTGCTGGTCAGGCCTTCTTACGTGATCGGGGGACGAGCGATGCAGGTTGTCTATGACAGAAAAGAACTGGTCAAATATCTGAAGGAGGCAGCGAGGATCTCCACAGAGCACCCGATCCTCATCGATGAATATATTTTTGGCGTAGAGGTGGAAGTGGATGCTGTTTCCGATGGGAATGACGTTCTTATTCCCGGGATCATGGAACATATCGAAAGGACGGGAGTTCATTCTGGGGACAGTTTCAGTGTGTATCCTCCCCAGAACTTAAGCGAGGAAGTCATCGCCCAGGTCATTGAATACACTGAAAAAATTTCCAGAGCGCTAAATGTCCTGGGTATACTGAACATACAGTTCGTTGTAAGAGATGAAAAAGTATATATCATTGAAGTGAATCCCAGAGCTTCCAGAACCGTCCCGATCATCAGCAAGGTAACAGGGATTCCTATGATCGATATCGCTGTCCGGATCATTCTCGGGGACAGGCTTAAGGATATGAATTATGGCACAGGACTTCTGAAATGTTCAGAGCTGATCGCTGTAAAGGCGCCGGTATTCTCCTTCCAGAAACTCCTGGATGTGGATTCGGCACTTACACCTGAAATGAAATCGACGGGAGAAGTGCTGGGCGTGGATAAAAAATATGAACTCGCTCTGGCAAAGGCATTCATCGGCGCGGGTTATCAATTCGATCTTCAGGGAAAAATCCTGTTTTCACTAAACGACAGAGACAAAAAAGAATCCCTGGAATATGCCAGGGCATTCGCAGCATTAGGTTTTGATCTTGCGGCTACGGATGGTACCCATCAGTATCTGAAGGAGAATGGAATACAAACTGAGCTGATGAAAAAGGATGCTGTGGATATCATAAAGGAACAGATAAAAAATAAAACCATCTGTGGGGTCATTAATACCCCCACCATTGGAAAAGATTCCTCAAGAGCTGGATTTAAAATCAGATCGTACTGCCAGATCATGAATACCGCCTGCTTCACCTGCCTTGATACAGTAGCCGCCTACCTGATAGCTATGAAGGAACTTAAATCAGGAAGCAAAATGACGTATGATACGATTAAGGAATATCTTTAGCTAGCAATCAGCTATTAGCCTCTAGGTGAATAGCCAAAGGCAAAAACGTTGAAGTGTTTAAAACTGGCATACTTAGGACTTTTGGGTGGTTGGGTGACTGGGTGGTTTGGTGGTTGGCGAAATACACAAGCGTTGAAGTGCTTTTTAGGTGAATAGCTATTAGCTAAAAACAAAAACGTTTAAATGCATAAGTGTTTAAGTGTTGAAATTCTTAAATCTGGCATAACTTACGACTTATTTGGTGGTTGGGTGGTTAGCCAAAAACAAAAGAGTGCAATGATTTTTGTAGGGAACGCATTTTGTGCGTTCCGCATGAAATACATTGACACATATTTGTACGGAAAATAACATGTTTTAACCATTTAACCATTTAACCATTTAACCATTTATGCGATCGCGAAGCGAT
>JAAXUP010000159.1 GCA_013335935.1 Eubacteriaceae bacterium
GGCCTAAATACCTTCCAAATTCTGCCAACATCAATCCCATCAATGGTGGATTTACTACGATTTGTTTTAACATTTCTTTTATTGTCAGTTTATTTTCTTTTCCGGTTTCTACTTTTATTCCTTTATGAGCGTAGTCTTTAGTTATTACAAAAAGTGTCCAATAGCAGGCTGTCATGATAAGGCCTGTTAAGATTACCGTGTAGGTATACCCGAGAACAGGATTGCTTTGTCCAAAAAACGTGATTACTATAAGTCCAAAGTAGGAGAAAATTATTGTTCCTATGGATGTAAACATTCCCCTGTTGGTAGACATTGATATACGTTCTTCCCTTACCGTCGTGAGGGAGTTGTTCATGGCGATGTGCGCAGCATAATATGTATTCCAAACCAGATGACTGGCGATAAATCCAATGGATATAGTGACGACATTGACCATAGGATCGCTAAACTTCGTAAACTGAAGAATAAAGAATGCTGCAGCGACCAAAGGTCCGACTAATAGCCACGAACGGTATTTACCCCATTTCATATTGCTCTTCTGCAAAATAGCACCGGCGATAGGAACACTTGCGATATCGGCGATACTCGTAAAAAGCAATATCGTTGCAACCAGGGCAACGGGTATTTTGGCAAAATCTGTCAAGAACACGGCAAAATAAAATATTTCCATACTTACAAACATTTGAAATCCAAGTGAAGGTATGCCATAAAAATTCAATATTGACTTCTTAAGTGCTTTTTCCATGTAAAAATCCTCCTATAATTTGATTTTCCTTGTTGATTTTTAATTTGCTATGTATGACTTTTGATCATACATAGCAAATTTATCCCTGTAATCAACCAACCTTAACAATTAATGCAGCCGCTGAGTCACCGGCAGCACATCCGCAAGCTAATGCATATCCTCCCCCTTTAATTACAGCTTCTTCAATTGCTTCAATCAATAATCTTCCAATTGTTGGACCTTGTGGATGACCGAATACCAACGAAGTCCCATAGTTGTTGATTTTTGATTTATCTATGCCAAGTTCTTTTGCTAAATGAAGGTCATTTGATATGAATGGACTATGGTTTTTTATCGCAACTAAATCTTTTGCACTGATGCCTGCTTTTTCTAAAGCCATTTGAACAGCACCTGCAGGAGCAGCAGGCATGAAAGCTTTTTTTGTTCGATTGAATCCATAGGAAATCACCTGGACAGGAATTTTTTCCTTGCTAAGATCTAATGCCCTATCTTTGGTGGTAACGATTATTCCCGCATTTCCATCTGCAGGGTGGGTTTGAGAACCAAAGGTGTGGATACCTTCCGCCATTACAGGTCTTAGTTTTGCAAGACCTTCCTTTGACGTTTCCGTGACCCCTTCATCTTCACTTATAATCGTCGTACTTTTTTTAGTTTTGATTTCAATAGGAAGCATATATCTTTTTTGAAAAGCTCTGTCATTTGCCAGAGCATCTGCATATTGCTCATAACGCATTAAAGTCAGTTCATCAGCTTCTTCTCTTGTGAATCCGAATTCTCTTGCAACATTTTCCGCTGTCGTCAGCATGCCGAATCCAGTTGAAGGATCACAGTTGATATTGTCCATATTTACATTTTCCGACAACACCTCTCCCCCTGGACCTGCAGGATTTGGCCAAATAATGTGGGGAGCATTGGATATTCTGTCAGTAAGCATGCAATATGCGGTTGATAAGCTTCCTGCTTCAACAGCTAATGCAGCTGAGTAAATTGTATTTGTTGACGTGGCACAGGCATGAGTCACAGACATTCCAGGAATGCTTAAACCCATTTCATTTGCTGCCCAGGTTGCGCCGAAGAATGATCCTTTTTGGATGATCGTATGTCCCAGATAAAGAAATTCAATCATCTCGGGATCAAAACCTTTTACTTCGAAAAATCTTTTGCTTGTCTGCGCCGCCAGCTTGATAGAGTTTTCATTTTGAAGACTTCCCTGCCATTTGCAGAATGGCGAGCTGTAATATCCTCCATATGGAATATATGCATTGTTAAACATTTGTTGCCTCCTTATTAATCTGTATTTTATTTATTTTCGTATTCAGGTGCTTTCCCAGGGGGTGATGTGAGTCCCGCATAAGCATCCTGGGTTGTGAACATTTCTATCAGACGTCCCAATTCCAGGGATATGGCTTCATCAATGCTGACCTTTGCCTGAGCATCCATAAGCTCATTTGCTACTACCAATGCAATTGGTGCTTTTTTCTTGATTATTTTTATAGTCTTGATCGCAAAATCTACATCAACACCTTCTGGGGACTCGCCTGCCATAATTTTCTCTAGATTGTTACCAGCGAAAATTGACATTTCAGCATTAAACTTTGCCGATACAACGCGATCCTGGTATTTGTTAAGGTTCCCTTTCGCAACAATTTCTTTTATGGTTTCATCAATCTTATCAGCTGTTGTGAGGGCGGTTACCATACCCATATCAAAGGCATCAGCTGCATTTATTGTCTTTCCAGTAAATACGTAATATTTTGCCAAATCTTTTCCTACAAGTCTTTCCATCCTGATCATCCCGCCAAGACCCGGATAGATGCCTATTCCCGTCTCTGGAAATCCAAAGGAGCCTGAAGGCGTTGCTACGATTGCCTGGCATGCCAGTGCCAATTCACTTCCCCCTCCAAGAGAAAGTCCATCAACTACTGCTACTGTAGGTTTGGAGGATGTTTCAAATCGTCTTAGAAGCGCATGACCTTTTCTCGTAAACTCCACAGTTTTATCCAAAGTTTTATTCTCAATGTTCTCAATAAAGAACTTGATATCTGCTCCTGCGATAAACGCCTTTCCTGATCCTGCAATGGCGATTCCCTTGACCTGAGGATTACTTTCCGCTTCGTTGAACTTCTTTTCCAGTTGTTCTACCACTGTCTGATTCAATGCATTCATTGCCTCAGGTCTGTTGATTGTGATGTAGGCAATATCTCCTTTTAACTGAAGGTCGACAAAATTGAATTCAAATGGTTTTCCAATTGTTTTCTGATACTCAAGTAGCTCCGGCATTTTAAAGTCTGAATATCTTTTACTCATATCTTCAACACACTGGTATGTTTTTTCCATACCCAGTTTGTTCATGATCTCAAAAGGGCCGAATTTCCAGGCTAATCCTATTTTTGCACTTCTGTCAGTGTCTTCAATCGATGCCACACCTTCATCAACAAGCTGGCATGCCACTCCTAAAACCGCACCGAATAAGAAATCCATAACTACCTGTATTTTTGATTCCACCACTTCTCCGCTCAAATCAAACAATTCCTTTGATTCAACCTGTGAAATAAGCAGCTTGGGTGTAGCATAGAAATCGCCCAGTTCATCCCACAAAGTCTTTGATGCATGGGCAGCAATAGGAATCCCTGTGACATTCATCAATTCAAACGGACCCATTCCTATCCCGAAGGCTTTTTTTGACGCGGCTTCGATGGTTGGGATATTCGCAATCCCTTGTTCAAGAACACGCACTGCTGATACATAAAACGGGATAAACATTCTATTTACTGCAAAACCAGGTGAATCCTTGACAACGACAGTTGTCTTTGCATGAAGCTTTCCAATAAGAAGTGCAGTATTCAAGGTTTCTACGCTTGTGCCTTCGTGTGGAATTACTTCAAGCAGTCTATTTTTTGCAGGATGAAAGAAATAGTGCAT
>JAAXUP010000160.1 GCA_013335935.1 Eubacteriaceae bacterium
AAAACCGTATCCAGCTGGTCTTTTGAAGTGGGGAGCTTGTCATCTCCCTGAAGGGCATTTCCTCCAAGCGCTATCACTATTTTTTTCCCCATGATTTGTTCCTGTGCTAAAGAACAAGAGTTGCACACATAACCGCTTTTATGGTGTGCATTCTGTTTTCTGCCTCGTCAAATACTTTTGAATGCCTGCTTCTGAAAACTTCATCGGTGACTTCCATTTCTTTGAGTCCATATTTCTCGTATACCTCCAAAGCGGTATCTGTATTCAGATCATGAAAGGCTGGCAGACAATGAAGGAATATGGTTTCTTTTCCTGTCATCTTCATCATATCCATATTTACCTGGTAAGGCAGGAGCATATCGATCCTCTCCTTCATCTTATCCTCTTCCCCCATGGATACCCAGACATCGGTATAGATAACATCCGCACCCATTACGCCCTCCTGTATATCATCGGTAACCAGGATACTCCCGCCACTTTCAGCAGCAAGCGCCTTCATAGCCGAAAGAAAGTTCTCCTCGGGAAAAAGTGCTTTTGGCGCAACCGCAGCGAAGTCCATCCCCATTTTTGCCGCTCCAACCATTAGCGAATTGGCAACATTATTCCTGGCATCTCCAATATAGGCAAGTTTTACTTCCCTTAGGGGCTTGTTCACACTTTCCATGATGGTGAGAAAATCCGCCAGCACCTGAGTAGGATGGTACATGTCCGTCAACCCATTCCACACAGGCACATTGGAATGTGCCGACAGAAGTTCAACAGTTTCCTGCTTGAAACCCCTAAACTCGATCCCATCATAAAACCTGCCCAGAACTGCTGCTGTATCTTCCACCGATTCCTTTTTACCCATCTGGCTGTTTGTAAGAAATGTCACATTTGCCCCTTCGTCGAAGGCAGCAACCTCGAATGCACATCTTGTCCGCGTAGAGGTTTTCTCAAAAATCAGTACAATGTTCTTTCCTTTAAGCAGATCCCCTTTTATTCCCATACGTTTTTTTGCCTTCAGGTCCCTGGACAGTTCCAGAAGATGCATGATCTCCTCCGATGTAAAATCTCGTAGTGTCAGCAGGCTTCTTCCTTTTAAATTTATTGGCATGTCAGTTTCTCCTCTCATTTCTCTATTCTCTATATAACGGCATGCTCATACATCTTGGGCCGCCTCGTCCTCTTACCAGTTCAGAGGCTTCGATTTCGATTACTTCTATCCCATTACTCCTTAAAACCTTATTAGACACTTCATTTCTTCCATATGCGATAACTTTGCCTGGGGCTATGGCCAGAGTATTGGTGCTATCGTTCCATTGCTCTCTGGCTGCGGTTATGGGATTAGACCCTCCGCTGGGCATCAGATTAATACTCTTCAGCCCAAGATACTTTTTGATGCTGCTTTCGAGATCTTTTTCCTGTCTGAACTGCAAGCTGCCCTGGGATCCTCGCTGCACACAGATTACATTCATTTTATCCTTTACACCTGGATAAACAGTGAATTTATCGAAGTCGAGCATGGTAAAAACCGTGTCCAGATGCATATATGCTCTCACCTTTGGGATTTGTACTACCAATATATTTTCTATTTCACGATTTATTTTGAATATCCTGGAAGCAAGTTTTTCGATAGCCGGGACCATTGTCCTCTGGCTGCAGCCTACCGCCAGCGTTTTGTCAGATAGGATCAGCATGTCTCCCCCTTCAAGGGAATGCTGGTATTCATCTGAATAATACAGCTCTCTGGGACAGGATTCAAAAATGGGATGGTTCTGATAGATAAGCCTGATAAAAAAGCTTTCCCTCTTTCTGATTTCAGAGCTCATGGAATTCACGCTTATTCCAGAACCGATTACCGTTGCGGGATCACGCATGAAATACAAATTTGGTAAAGGATTAATATAAAAATAGTCACTGTCCTTAACAAAATCGGACAATGCTTTTTCCCGCTTTAGACCTCCGATTTCTTCCTTGGATACGCCTCCAATCAAAAATTGTGTAAGTTCCCCGGATGATTTTTCTTTAAGCCATTCATATAAGAAATTTTTTACGGGTATATCGCAGGTGCAGCTGTTGCCCAGCACTCGTCTCAGAGCTTCTTCCCTGACGTCGGCGTTCTTAAATATCTCCTCCAGCAAATCCTCAATGAACAATACTTCAATATCTCTGGTTGTCAGCTCATGCACAAATGCGCTGTGTTCTTCCTGCATTCGTCCAAGCCATGGGATATCCTCAAAGAGCACCTCTGCCAGATGGTCAGGTGTGATCCTCTCCAGTTCCATTCCCGGTCTGTGGAGCATGACACTTTTCAGCCTTCCGATTTCTGATCTTATATTTAGCGTATTATGATCCATGATCCTTCTCCTTCGAGTGTTTAAGCCTATATTAAAGTATAATATTTTTACAGAAATTGTTCAATAGAATCGTTTGCACATAAAAAAAACTGTATGATCTACAGTTTTTTTATCCGCACAGTATATTTTCTTCATTGTCGTTAAATATGTTTTGATCATTTTCACAAAAGCTCAGTTCAACATTGTGTGTGAGCAAATCTGAGTAGCTATAGGAGAGTTTTCTTGGAATCCTGTTCTCTTCCTCGATGGTTATCACAAAGATGCTTGGGTAAATTCCCTCGATTATTCCTTCTTTGACCATAACTCGTTTTCTGCTCTTGCTTGCACGCAATCTTACCCTGTGACCAACATAGCCTTCAAGGCCCTCTTTTATTTGTGAAAGAGTCTTTTTATCATTCATCTAATCACCTCAGTTATTCGCTGTTTCCTATTTTATCACATAAATATTATTTTGTCAAATTTTCTATTTTAACAGTTTAATTTTGAGGTGTCAATATAAATTTGCAATATATTTTTCTTTTATAATAAAAACACTGTATACATTATATAATGACCAAGCTCAGGGCCATGACAAGCATCCCTGCAATAAGCGACCATATGGCTATATGGTGTTCCCCATATTCCTGAGCAGCCGGCAGAAGCTCGTCAAAGGCTATATAGACCATGATCCCCGCAACAATGGACATCACTGCCCCATACATGAGATCGCTGAAGTAGGGCATCAGAATGAGGTATGTCACCAACGCTCCCAAAGGCTCAGCCAGTCCGGAAATGGCGGCAAACTTAAATGCCTGCCACTTGCTGCCTGTGCCGCAATAGATGGGGACGGAAACAACGATCCCTTCAGGGATATTATGCAGCGCTACAGCTAAGGCTATGGGTACCCCCATCCTGATATCATTCATGGAAGTCATGAAAGTTGCAATTCCTTCAGGGAAATTGTGGAGCATGATAACGAAAGCTGTGAACAGCCCCATTCTCGTTAATTTATTTTTTCTGATTTCATCTACATCAATGGGGCACTGGAGATGAGTATAGGCAAGTTCATGGGGATTGCTGGGCAGCGGCACAAACTTGTCGATAAGAGCTGTCAGGATGATCCCCAAAAAGAAAAGTCCATAGGCGATCAGCATCCATTTGTCGCCCCCATAATGTTCAATCATTATACTCTTTCCTTCAGGGAGAATCTCGTTGAAAGAAACAAATATCATCACCCCTGCAGAAAAAGCAAGAGATATGGAAAGATAAGTATCACTAATATTTTTTTTCATGACGACCGCTATGGCACCAATGCATGTGGACAAGCCCGCCAG
>JAAXUP010000071.1 GCA_013335935.1 Eubacteriaceae bacterium
TTTGGTTCCTTTTTCGAACTCATTTTGGCTAGATACTCTAGTATCATCTTTGTTTTTGTTTCTTTCTTTTTTGCTTGGTTTTCGTGTGCTATTCTATTTTCAAATATCTCTTTTCTGAGAAACATCAACAATCGAGTTGATCGCCGTTGAAAGCTCGCTTTCAAAAGGTGAATCGATGAGATTGTTGTTGGGGCGAAGCCCCTTGACCGAAGCTTTTACGAAGTAAAAGATGAGGTCTAATGTTTCGTGCTGATGAAACATTGTTGCCAGTCTTTTACGATGTAAAAGATGAGGTCGACTGTTTCGGTACTTCGAAACACATCATCCGGTTTTCACGAAGTGAAAATCGAAGTCGAACGTTCCATTTTCTGATCCAATTCTCTCAGCATTCCGCCGTTCAAACTGTCTCATTTTCCATCGCCTTGTCTCTAGCGACTCTTACTATTATAATGACTTGCTTGCCTGTTGTCAACTACTTTTCGAATCTTTTTTCTGTCGTTTCTAATCTGCTGTTTGCTTCCAATTGTTTAACTATTGTTCAACCCTTGTTTAGCAAGTCACCTGATCCTTAGAGACTTTTCAGTACTCTGCTTCAACCGGCGACTTGTACTATTCTATGGGTTTACCACTCATTTGTCAATGCTTATTTACATGTTTTTTAATTAATTTTTATCACATGAATCAACAAGCTTCCGTTTTGAGTGATGTAAAGACATTCTATCACTTTTTCTGTACAAATTCACTACTTATTTGCTTGATATTATCAATTATTTTTAATTTTCTTTCTTCATCAAGACGGCAGTTTGGAATGATGACCGAAAGGCTGGCAACGATCATTCCCTGTTCTGAAAAAACAGGTGTGGATAGTACTGTACTGTCGAAAGGTCTTACATATTCTTCGATGTACTTGTTTTCTCTGACAAACGCCAGGTCCTTTTCGCATTTAGCCTTGTCCTGAGCATAGCATTCCAGCATTTTCACCTGTGTTTCTCTTGGAAGAAAAGCAAGGATCACTTTTCCGCAAGGTGACTCACAGAGGATTTTCGTATCCCCGATGGGTTTTACGATCCTCAGTTCGTGGTGGCTGGTTATGCTTTCGATCACGACGCAGGTATCCCCCTGCTTCATTGTGACGAAACAGGTTTCCCCTGTCAGGTCGAAAAGTTTCTGTACCGATGGATAGATGATCATTCCCGGGATATTCATTTCCCGAACTATTTCCGCATAGTAAATGAGATTCATTCCCAAGGAATAATGTTTGGTGTCCATATCCTGATGAATGAAACCTGTTTTTTTCAAGGACTGTAATAACCTGTGAGCGGTTGAGATATTCAAATTGAGATCATTGCTGATTTCGGTTCCTCTCCACTGCTTTTTGTTTGGATTTGCGGCCATTAATTCCAGTATATCCGCCACTTTTTCTATAACTTGCATGATTGCATCCCCCTCAGGAATAGCGTCCTCGACGCGTTATTCCAGTATGTTCTTAATTAATATATACAAAGAAGAAGCCAAGCGATATCAAATGCATGACTTCTCCATGTGTTTTAATTTCATTTCTGATCATGTCATTTGATAGTCTTAACGGAATCCCTTATGATCAGTTCATGAGGTACCGTGATCGTTTTCTCATCGATTTTATAATTGTTAATTATTTTGATCAGGATCCGTGCGCTGATTGCGCCTATATCATACATAGGTTGTGCAATGGTTGTTATTCCCGGTCTGAACCATTCGGAAATCTGGAAGTTGTTGAATCCTACGATACTAATATCGTCGGGTACCTTTAGGCCGGCATCTTCAGCTCTTCGGATGGCTCCCATAGCCATTTCATCATTTAAGGCAACGATGGCTGTAGGTCTTTCCAGATTAGTAAGAAGCTCCTCCATCAGATCGTATCCGCCTTTTATGCTGTACTTCCCTTTCAACTCATAGATGGGGTTCTCTTTGACTTCGTATTTTTTCAAAGCTCGAAGGAAGCCTTTTTTCCGCTCTTGCGCAACAAAAGAACTTTCATCTTCGTCCGTAAAAAACGCGATGGAGGTATGTCCGCACTCAATCAGATATTTGGTAATATCATAGGCTGCCTGTTCATTGTTGATTGCTACCCCATTGAATCGTCCCATGGAATCGCTGACAGCTCCTAAGACAACGGGAACTCTCGTGCTTTCGATTTTGTTGATCAGCCCCTGGTTAAGACCTTTGCCGATAAACAGAATGCCGTCACACTGTTTTTCAATAAACACGTCAAAGTACTTCTCTTCTTTGGCGGGCTCTGAGTCCGTATTGCACAAAATGATGTTGTAGTCATAGATGTTGCAGACATCCTCCACCCCTCTGACTACCTGAGTATAATAGGATTTTGAAATATCCGGGATCATTATGCCAAAAGTATTTGTTTTCTGCATTTTAAGACTTCTTGCGATGGCATTAGGCTTGTACCCAGTCCTTTCGATAGCATCCACTACTCTTTTTTTGGTTTCATCATTGACCAAAGGAATATTGTTCAATACCCTGGACACCGTTGCTACCGATACATTAGCTTCCCTTGCAACATCTTTAATTTTAACATTCATATAAAATCCCCCTGTTACTGATTAATAGAAATATGTAAAAATATCATTTCATAAATTGAATAAATTATGTAGAAAATTTCTGAAACCACATAAGAAACCCTGGTGAAGATACTTTCATCTTTCGTTAGGTTTTCAACTGCCGGGATGCTATCCGAAGCGTAATTGCTTTTAAATTCCGTCATTGAGTTGTTCTCGTAATTCACTTCATATAATGAAGAAGCCACCGCCTCACCGTTTTTGCCCACAGCAATCAGTTTCAGTTTATTGTACCCTCCACCAGGGATCCCATCTGAGTAATACCTTCGGGATCTTGAGGTGTTCTGGACAACGCTTCCAATAACCGCTTCGTTTTCTTCATCAGCACCCACCAATTTGATGGGAGTGTAATTTTTCAAATCGCTGCTGTAAGCCACAAGGGTATAATAGCTAGCCTCTACACCACTTGCATCGCGACTGTCACTCCATTTAAACAGGTATTGACTGTATCCGTCTCCAAGTTTTGTTGCTGAATCAAACTCCAGTTCAGGTTTTGAGTACGCCCTTGCATCAGAACTTACTTCAGACAATTTTTCCCAATAATCCCGTACTGCCGGAATTTCCAGAGCCAGGGGGATTTCCATGTTTTCCTGAGGAGTAATATTATAGCTCAGGGATGAATATTCCAATTTATTGTCCAAAAGGCCTTTTTGAAATCTCTCAAGGATATCGTAGACTTCAACTGCGCCCTTGCTTTTTGGCGATCCATAAAGCTGTACGTAATCTTCTGCGGCTATTTCTGCAAGATTCCATTGGTGTCCATTGCTTTCATCCTCTGCAATCAGGGGAAATTCTTTTCCCAACCGGGTCTGATAGTATCCGCTTTCCTTCCAGTCGGTAAAATACTTGCTGTCATGCTTGGCCATGTAATAGATCGTGAAATGGTGTCCATATTCATGGGCAAGAACTCTGGCGATCTCATCCACAGACTTCTTGCTGTCCATATTGTAGAGATCGATGGTGCTGCCATCCTGAAGTTTAGTGCCTCCGGAAAAAAGGTTAGCTTTTCTGATTGAAAAATGGTACATACCCTCTTCTTTTCCATCGCCATTCGCCCCAGGGTATAGATTTATCGTTTTCAGTGAACTTAACTCCTCACCATGCGTATTGCTGATCAGCTCATCATGGATATCTTTGAGTTTCTGTCCCTGCCAGTTTGTGCTGTAACTGTTGATTTGTATTCCTTCTTCTGTTACATATTGATCCGTTATGACATTTTCAGCTGATGCACTGCTGCTTAATGAGAATAGAACAATCAGAATTATCAATATTTTTTTCATAAATTTACACCATATTTACTTTTGATTTCATTATATCATAATGTTTCTCAATAAAAACAATATAATTTTCATTATCTGAACAAGAAGCATTGACACATCAACCTTTTTCATGACAGGAATCGAAATCCGGTTTCATCAGCATCATTTATCGATGTTATCCCCTTTTGACATCTCTTTGGATTTGTGAGCCGCTGCCTTAACAGCTGTAATAATTGCAGACCTGAACTTCTCTCTTTCAAGTACCGTTACGATCTCAATGGAAGTGCCTCCTGGAGAACATACCATATCTTTGAGTTCTCCTGGGTGCGTTCCCGTTTCGAGAACCATTTTTGCAGCTCCCATTACTGTTTGGGCAGCCATGACATAAGCTTTCTTCCTGGGTATTCCCGTGAGGACAGCCGCATCAGCCAAGGCTTCAATAAGCATGTAAACACTTGCAGGAGAAGATCCGCTGACAGCCGTAGCTCCGTCGAAATATTCTTCTTCCAGAAAAATCACCTTCCCAAAGCTTGAAAAAATCGTTTCAACTAACTTGAGATCTTCTTCCTTCACATGATCGTTATAGCAAACCACTGTCATGGCTTCTCCGACCAAGGCTGGTGTGTTTGGCATGGTCCGAACGATCTTGTGCGTCCCCTTTAAAAGAGTTTCAGCAAAATGAATGGACTTGGCAGCCACTATGCTGATAAGCACCGCATCTTTCTTAACGGTATCTTTGATCTCCAGAAGAACATCTTTGTATTTATTGGGTTTGACGGCAAATATGAGAAGATCTGCATTTTTTGCCACCTCTGTATTGTCAAGGCTGATGTTCACCCCGTATTTAGCCTGAACCTTTTTTAAATTATCCATGGTAGGGTCCGAAACAAGAATATTCTCTCCTGCCATACAACCTGAATTAACGATTCCACCGATCATAGCCTGAGCCATATTGCCGCAGCCAATGATCCCTAACTTTTTATCCATAATCACAACTCCTCGTAAATAATAGTTCTATTATACTCGTAATCAAAATAAGTTACCATATCTAATCCTTTCATTTTAAGTATTTATTAAGTTTATCTTCATATTTATACAGCATTAAGGACTTTAAATGTAAAAAATGTTGGAAAACCCCCGGAATTTTTATATAATATTCGTTATGAACAAAAAACAGTAAAAGAAAAGGAGTCATTCAATGGTTCAGAAAGTTTTCAAAAAATTACTATTCGCAATTACAATAGCAGCACTGGTCATCTCCTCCGGAGCATGCAGCAAAACAACCGCTCCCGTCCAGGACAAAAAAATTACCATCGGGTTGATGAGCGATACGGCAGCCATCCCTTTTATCCTTGCCCAGGAGCTTAATTACTTCAAGGATGAAGGCCTGGAGGTGGAGATTCAAATATTCCAAAGCGCAGTTGACCGGGACTCGGCACTACAGGCAGATGAGCTTGACGGCGTATCCTCTGATCTGATTTCTGCGGGATTTTTTAAAGAGTCAGGAAACACCTTGCTCATTACCTCCCGAACGGAATGCGAATATAAACTAATCGCCTCTTCTGCTTCCGGGATCAGTGATATTTCTCAACTCTCCGGAAAGAAAATCGGCACCTCCACAAACACTTTGATGGAGTATCTTGTCGATACTTTTGCAGAAAGCAAGAAGCTCAAGGATATCGAGAAAATCAATATCCCAAAAATGCCCGCACGTCTGGAGATGCTTAAATCCGGCCAGATCGATGCGGCAACCCTGCCGGAACCTCTGGCTACCCTTGCCGTAATGGATGGTTCCAAAGAAATCGGTAGCAATGTCGACCTTGGTATCTATCCGGGAGTGATCTTATTTAAAAGTGATTTCTTGAATTCCAATCCGGATTCCATGGCAAAGTTTTACCGCGCATACGATAAAACCGTAAAATATATCAATGAGAATGGACTTGAAAGCCACTTTGCTCTGATCAACGAGAAACTGAGTTTCCCAGAATCGGTCATAAAAAAATTCTCAGACATAAAATATGGCGCAGCGGTGCTTCCTTCTGAAGAAAATGTGGCTTCAGCCATGGACTGGCTGTATAAAAAAGAATTCATCAAAGAGAAATTCACATATGACCAAATGACCTATTCGATTTCCACAAATAAATAACATTACCGGGAGTATGAAAAATGAGATATTTTAATGGAAAAGAAGTGGAATTGCTTGCCCCTGCAGGAAATTTCCAGATATTTAAGGAGCTTGCCGATACCCGTTGCGATGCGTATTACATCGGCGGCAAAAAATTCAATATGAGGATGCACCGGGAGAATTTCAATTTCTCCGACGATGAAATCAAGGCTGCCTGTGAAACATCCCACGAAAAAGAAAAAAAACTTTATATCACCGTCAATAATCTGCTGAATGAAAATGAACTTTCCCAATTGACCGATTACCTCTTCTTTCTCTCGGAATGCAAGGTTGACGGGATCATTTTTCAGGATATGGCCGTTCTCGATGTGGTGCACCGGAATAATATTCCCCTTGTGCTTCATTCATCTGTAATGATGAACGTCCACAACCTTGAAATGATAAAGAAACTCCGTGAAAAGGGCGTTTCCCGGGTGGTTACCTCCAGAGAAACCAGTCTGGAAGCCATAAAGCGTTGGAGCAGCCTTACTGATATGGAGTTTGAATATTTTGTTCACGGAGACATGTGCTCAGCTGTCGGTTCTCAGTGCTACTACTCTGGGATCATCTTCGGCCAAAGCAGCAACAGAGGCCTTTGCATGAAACCTTGCCGCTGGAATTACAAGATGAAGCATGAGGGCCAACGTTACAGTACGGAATACCCACTGGCGGTGAAGGACATGTACATGTATGAGCATATTCCGGAAATGATACACGCAGGGATCTGCTCCTTCAAAATCGAAGGCAGAATGAGAGAATCCTCTTACACCAAAGGAATTATCCATCAATATTCCCATGCCATAGACCGATATATTGAGGACCCCATCTATTACAACAGGCAGGAAGGAGCAGAAATTTTATATGATCAGCGGAACCGGGATTTTTCCACAGCTTTTGCCTTCGGAAATCCGGGACTGGATTATATCAACAGAAGATATGAAGGAACAGGCTATTTCTATTCCACAGGAAAAGTATTCAGCAAGCCCATCGAAGAGCACTCCATAAGCCTCCAGTCCACTGAAAGAATCAAGAGTGCAATAGCAAAGGCAGAAATTCCACACAAAGGGAAGAAATTATTGTCTGTCAGGGCAGACACTTTGGAACAGCTGAAATGCGCTGTGAAAAATAATGTCGATCTGATCTATATCAATGGGGTGAATTTAGAAAGGGACAATCAGCTGTCTCTTGAAGAAATCGCCAAAGTGTACCATTCAGCCGACAATTCCAGGCTGATTCTATCTATGCCCCATTCTACCTCAGACAGCGACCTTGAAAGATTTGATTCGGCTTTTTCCGATAAAAATCAAAAATTCGTACATGGCATCATGGCCACCAATACCGGTGCTGTGGAAAGCTGCAAGAAATACGGCATGGATCTGTATGGTGATTACACCCTGAACATCTACAATCATGCAGCGGCAGAATATTATACCCGGGAGGGTTTGAAAAACATCATCCTATCCCCGGAAATCAATACGGAAGAACTTCGCGATATCCTTCGGACTGTGAAATCCGACGGCATGGAAATCATCGTTCACGGCTCCCCCACCGTCATGTATCTCCAGCTGGATCTATATGAACATTTATCCGGGAAAGAGGCCGTGTATCCGGAGAGCAGCAAATATTACAACGACAGCGTCCTGACTTTGGTGGATGACAAGGAGTTGGAGCATCCGGTCTACAGAGATTCCGCCGGAAACAGCCATGTTCTATTATATAAAGACATTTGTCTGCTGCCCATTTTTAACATCCTTGCTTCCTCAGGTGTTGGAATCTTCAGACTGGAAATTGCCCACTACAATTTAGCGAGCTTCGAAAACATCATCCAGGTTTACCAAAAAGCGCTGGAGGATCCTTCAAAGACGGCGGAACTATGGGAAACCCTGACCCCTGAGCATATGGACCACAGCTTCGGAGCATTAAACTTTTAAAGGAGAATTGATTGCCATGAAAGACCAATACCTGGGAGCAAACGCCATCATCAATTTAAAAAAAGAATATCAGATCCCCTGTTCCTATCACTTTTATCAGGATCCTCCCCAGTTTGTAAGAGGAAAAATGCAGCATTTGTATGACAGCCAGGGAAAAGAATACCTGGACTTTTTCTCAGGCGTTTCCGTGATGAACTGTGGACACTCCAATGATTTGATTATTGACAGGATCAGCGAACAAATTAAAACACTGCAGCATACCACGACCATATTTCTGACTCAGCCTATCGTGGAGCTGGCGAAAGAACTGGCAGGAGTGCTGCCGGGGAATCTTAAACGGTCATTTTTTTGCATGTCCGGTTCGGAAGCCAATGAAGGCGCCTTGCTTTTATCAAAGCTCTACACCGGCAAAACAGAATTCATTTATTTAAATGGAGGACTTCACGGGAGGACCCATCTGACCATGTCGGTAACCGGGATCGATATGTGGAGATCCTCTCCTGACATCGCACCAGGCACCCATAGGGCGGACGGCTTTTATCCCGATGTGCTTAAGGGTGATTTCGACCACCAAAATGCAATGGAAGTCTCCCTTAGAAGTATTGAAAAGATCCTCCATGATAGAAAAGATAAGATCGCAGCGCTGATCGTGGAACCCATACAGGGCAACGGGGGAGTTTTGACCCCCCATAAGGATTATTTCAAACGGCTTTTAACCCTCCTGCACCAACACGGCGCACTCCTTATTGTGGATGAGGTCCAAACGGGATTTGCCAGGACTGGAAAAATGTTTGCCATAGAAAATTTTGGAGTCGTTCCGGATATCATGACCATGGCAAAAGCTTTGGGCAATGGACAGCCTATCGCTGCATTTTCCTCCACCGATGAGATCGCCTCCAGTTTCACAACTCCATCGGCTTCCACACTGGGGGGAAATCCGGTTTCCAGCACAGCTGCCCTGGCGGTCCTGGACTACATCAAGGATAATTCCCTGATGGACAAAAGCAGACTCATGGGAGAATATTTAAGGGAAGGCCTTTCTTACCTGAAGGATCATCACCCCCTGATCAGAGACGTTCGTGGAATTGGGTTAATGATGGGAATGGAGCTCGCCGAAGGCAACGCCCCCGCTACTGAGAAAACAGACCAGATCCTGGAGAAGATGAAAGATAAGGGTGTAATTATCGGCAAGAATGGCTTTCACCGAAACGTGCTGGCTTTTCAGCCTCCACTCATCATCAATAAGTCCGACATTGACAAGTGCGTAAATGAATTGGATTTGATTCTAAAAACAATATAGCCTCCATCAGGAGGCTATTCTTGCGTATTTATTTATAGATAACTTCGTAGGTACCGTCATAATTAGCGGCATCAAATTCGAAAACATCCTTCAGTCCGCTGGTGACATAGATTTTGTGATCGGAGGTAACAAAGATAGCTTCTGCATCCGGCATGCTCTCGATCAGCTGAATGGCCTTGTCGGCACCCAGCAGGAAGGTGGAAGTGGAAAGACCATCCCCGTCGACTGATTTGGGCGTGATGATGGTCGTCTGCCTTAACCCGGTGTCCGCTGGATATCCAGTAAAAGGATCAAGGATATGGTGATATTTTTTCCCATTGGAAGTAAAATAACGTTCATAATCCCCGGAGGATACCACTGTGCAGTCTTTCACGCTGACTACTCCCAGGTAAGCGCCTCTGTCAGAGTCAGGATCCTGGACGCCTATCCTGAAATCTTCTGTGCCATTCTTGCTTCCGATCAGAAGGACATTGCCTCCAAGGTTGATGATCCCATGTTCCACACCCTTCTCCAGAAGGAACTCTTTCACCTGGTCAGCGATATATCCCTTGGCTATGGCACCCAGATTGGCTTCCATTCCTTTTTCCTTGAGCATGATCGTTTGGTTTTTTTCGTCGATCACAATGTTCTTATAGTCGATATATGCCTGGGCGGCTTTAATTTCATCCGCTGTTGGCACGTATCCGTCAGGGGGATCGA
Source organism: Eubacteriaceae bacterium (assembly GCA_013335935.1). Taxonomy (GTDB): domain Bacteria; phylum Bacillota; class Clostridia; order Eubacteriales; family Alkalibacteraceae; genus JAAXUP01. The sequence continues at coordinate 9,966 of JAAXUP010000071.1, forward strand.
TCCTCCACAGATTGATCAAGGGTCCTGCTGTGATATCAAATGACCCACCGGTTTTTT
>JAAXUP010000072.1 GCA_013335935.1 Eubacteriaceae bacterium
ACAAACAAATCGTCACCAACAAGCTGAACTTTTTTGCCAAGTCTGTCTGTCATGACTTTCCAGCCATCCCAGTCATCTTCAGAAAGGCCGTCTTCGATGGATATGATCGGGTATTTTTCGATCATCGCTTCGTAGAAATCTACCATTTCCTCAGCTGTTTTTACAACGCCTTCACCAACCAGGTGATATTTTCCGTCTTCTTTGAACATTTCAGTAGCCGCTACGTCCATAGCAAGGCAAACTTCTTCTCCAGGCTTGTAACCTGCAGCGATGATCGCTTCTACGATAACTTCTAGGGCTGCTTCGTTTGAAGTAAGGTTTGGAGCGAATCCGCCTTCATCCCCAACAGCAGTGTTCATTCCTTTTGAGCTAAGAACTTTTTTAAGCGTGTGAAAAATTTCTGCACACATCTGAAGAGCTTCTCTAAAGTTTTTTGCACCAACAGGCATGATCATGAATTCCTGCATGTCAATGTTGTTATCTGCATGCTCACCGCCGTTGATGATATTCATCATCGGTACAGGAAGTTTCTTTGCGTTTACTCCGCCAATATACTGGAACAAGGAAAGTCCTAACGCGTCGGCTGCAGCTCTGGCTACTGCCATAGATACGCCAAGGATCGCATTGGCTCCAAGTTTGCTTTTGTTTGGTGTTCCATCCAGCTGGATCATCAGATTGTCGATCCCTACCTGATCGATGGCATTAAGGCCAACAATTTCAGGTGCGATGATGTCATTTACGTTATCAACAGCTGTCAACACGCCTTTTCCCATGTATCTGCCTTTGTCTCCATCTCTTAATTCAACCGCTTCAAAAGCACCTGTTGAAGCTCCTGATGGAACAGCAGCTCTTCCAATAGAACCGCATTCAAGGGAAACTTCTACCTCCACTGTAGGATTCCCTCTGGAATCAAGTATCTCTCTTGCGTAAACATCACTTATTATAGTCATTTTCAAAACTCCCTTCAATATTATATATTATTTGATAGTAATGATTGTCCTGTCATTTCAGCAGGGATTTCAATCCCCTGGAGCTGAAGGATCGTTGGCGCGATATCTGCCAGCTTTCCGTCCTTCAGCTTAATGCTGTCATTTCCGAAAAGTATGCATTTTACAGGGTTTGTGGTATGTGCCGTGAATACTTCATGGCTAACCGGATCAAGCATCTGCTCTGCATTTCCATGATCGGCGGTTATGAGCGCAACACCGCCCTTTTTCTCAATAGCTGCAAGTGTTCTTCCCAGACATTCATCCACCGCTTCCACCGCTTTGACCGCTGCTTCGAATACACCAGTGTGTCCTACCATATCGCAGTTGGCGTAATTAAGAACGATCAGTGAATAGTCATTTTTCTCGATGGCTTCAACAACTTTGTCTGTTACTTCATATGCGCTCATTTCAGGCTTCAGGTCGTAGGTTGCCACCTTTGGAGACTGGACCAGGATCCTGTCTTCAAGAGGGTATTCCTTCTCCACCCCTCCATTGAAGAAATAAGTCACATGGGCATATTTTTCAGTTTCTGCGATCCTCAACTGTCTTAATCCCTTGGCGCTTAAGTATTCCCCCAAAGTATTCTCGATGCTCTGTGGTTTAAAGGCTACCTTGAGATTTTCCAGTGACTTCTCATACTGAGTCATGGTCACTGTAAAGGTGCTAAAAAATCCTTTTTCTCTTTTGAAACCGTCAAATTCATGTTCCGTCAGTGCCCTTGTCATCTGTCTTGCCCTGTCGGGTCTGAAGTTAAAGAATATAATGGAATCATTTTCTGCGATTGTTCCCACTGGCACATTTCCTTCAGTGATGACCGTCGGCATGACAAATTCGTCCGTCACATTTTTTGAATAGGATGCTTCGATTGCTGCAAGGGGATCTTCCGCTGTTTCACCCTGTCCCAGGACCATGGCATCATAAGCAAGTTTTACCCTGTCCCATCTTTTGTCTCTGTCCATGGCATAGTATCTGCCTTCAACAGTGGCTACTTTACCTACGCCAATTTCTTCCATTTGCTCCTGAAGATCTCTGACGAAACTGTACCCGCTGTTGGGCGCTGTATCCCTTCCATCTAAAAAGCAATGGACAAACACCTTCTCCAGTCCCTTAAGCTTTGCCAGCTTTAAAAGTCCGTAGACATGGGTGTTATGGCTGTGGACTCCCCCATCGGAAACAAGTCCCATGAGGTGAAGTGCCGTGCCGTGCTTTTTGGCATTCTCCACAGCTTCCGTCAATGCTTCATTTTCAAAAAAATCTCCGTCATCAATTGATTTGGTGATTCTTGTGAGTTCCTGATAAACGATCCTTCCGCCTCCGATATTCAGATGGCCGACCTCGGAGTTGCCCATCTGTCCTACCGGGAGACCTACATCCAGACCGCTGCACTTTAAGAAGGCGTGGGGCTTTTCCGTCCAAAGCTTATCCAGGACCGGGGTTCGGGCTGCCATTATGGCATTTCCCTCTTTCACCGATGTATATCCATATCCGTCAAGGATGATTATTGCTGTAAGCATTTTGATTCCTCCCCGATGTGCTCTTACTTGCCGAAGTTTACAATGCTTGCAAAATCCTCTTTAAGGCTTGCTCCGCCAACCAGTGCACCATCTATGTTTTCCATTCCCATAAGTTCGTCCACATTGGAAGCATTTACGCTGCCGCCGTATTGGATCCTTACTTTTTGCGATGTTTCTGTACCATATAGGCTATCCAGTGTTTCTCTTACCCATCGGCATACCTCTTCAGCCTGCTCGCTGGATGCGGTTTTTCCAGTTCCTATGGCCCAGATCGGTTCATACGCCACTATGGATTTTGCTGCGTCAGAAGCTTCGATCTCATTAAAAGCTGCGATGACCTGATCTGTTACGATTTTTTTCTGGATATCCGCTTCTCTTTCTCCCAGGGATTCTCCCACACATACGATTGGGATAAGACCTGCTTTCAAGGCTTTTTTAAATTTCTTGTTTACGGTTGCATCGGTTTCGTTAAAGTACTGTCTTCTCTCGGAATGTCCCAGGATCACATACTCCACACCCAGTTCTAAAAGCATATCTGCGCTGATTTCTCCAGTGAAGGCTCCGTTGTCTTCCCAGTGCATGTTCTGAGCCCCGACCTTGATGTTTGTTCCTTTGAGCTCTTCAACTGCTGTGCTTAATGCTGTGTACGTGGGGCAGAATACCACTTCCACTTTATCTGTGTTGACCTTGTCTTTAAGAAGTGCAATGAGTTCCTTCGCCCCTTTGATGGTCTTGTTCATTTTCCAGTTTCCTGCAATAACCGCTTTTCTCAAAATATATTCCCCCTTATTTGTTTTCTAAAACATCTATGCCCGGAAGTACTTTTCCCTCAAGAAATGTCAGGGAAGCTCCTCCGCCAGTGGAGATATGAGTCATTTTGTCAGCAAAACCAAGTTTTTTGACTGCAGCAGCAGAATCGCCGCCGCCAATGATGGTGATGGCATCGGACGCAGCCATGGCTTCCGCCACAGCAAAAGTTCCTTTTGCGAATGCATCAAATTCAAATACCCCCATGGGGCCGTTCCATATGACAAGCTTCGCGCTTTTTACAGCATCTGCAAATAATGTTCTGGTTGCTTCTCCAATGTCAAGGCCCATATAGTCAGCCGGTATGCCATCGATCTTCACCGTCATGTGTTTTGCATCAGGTGCGAATTTCTCTGCGACAACAATATCTACCGGAAGCAAAAAGTTGACATTCTTCGCTTTCGCTTTAGCCATAAGTTCTTTTGCAAGTTCGATCTTATCCTCTTCAAGAAGGGAATTTCCGATTTCATGGCCTAAAGCTTTCAGGAAGGTGTACGCCATTCCCCCACCGATGATCAGTGTATCGACTTTATCGATCAGATTGCTGATTACGCCGATTTTGTCGGAAACTTTTGCTCCTCCAAGGATCGCAACGAAAGGTCTGTCTGGATTTTCAAGGGCGCCGCCTAAAAAGCGAAGCTCTTTTTCAATAAGCAGACCACAAATGGCAGGAAGGTATGCCGCAACTCCTGCTGTGGATGCGTGAGCCCGGTGAACCGCGCCAAAGGCGTCATTTACAAAGACATCTGCCAGTGATGCGAGTTTTTTAGAAAATTCAGGATCATTGTCCTTTTCTTCTTTTCTGAATCTTGTATTTTGAAGAAGAACCACATCCCCTTCAGCCATTTCAGCGACGATTGCTGCCGTTTTATCTCCAGCCACTTCATCATCATCCGTGAATTTGACTTCTTTTCCAAGAAGCGCAGAAAGTTCCTTCGCTACAGGAGCAAGAGAAAATTTCACTTCGGGAGCACCCTTTGGTCTGCCTAAGTGAGACATCAGTATGAGCTTTCCGCCCTCTTTTAATATATACTCGATTGTAGGAAGTGTTGCAGTTATCCTGGTGTTGTCAGTGATATTCAGGTTTTCATCCAAAGGAACATTAAAATCTGCCCTCATCAGGACTTTTTTCCCCTTGAGGTCAATGTCCATAATACTTTTTTTGGCCATGGCACTATCTCCTTTCAGGTTTTGCCGGTTTAAAAAAGGGAAGGGTATCCCCTTCCCTTTTTTCACCAGGTGTTTATTATTTTATTAAAGATGCAACATATTTAGTAAGTCTTGCAAGCTGTGAAGTGTAAGACATTTCATTGTCATACCAGGAAACAACTTTGATTAACTGTTTTCCATCAACATTAAGAATTTTTGTTAAAGTAGCATCGAAAAGCGATCCGTAGCTGATTCCAATAACATCTGAAGATACGATCTGATCTTCTGTATAGCCTAAAGTCTCATTTGCAGCAGCTTTCATGGCCGCATTGATTTCAGCTACCGTTGTTTCTTTTGCTAATTGTACGGTAAGGTCTACCAGTGAACCTGTAGTAACAGGAACCCTCATAGCACCGCCATCTAATTTTCCTTTCAATTCAGGAAGAACTAAACCTACAGCAGCAGCTGCTCCTGTTGAAGTTGGTACGATGTTTGCAGCAGCAGCACGGCCTCTTCGAAGGTCAGAGTGAGGAGCATCCAAAGTAGCCTGGTCGTTCGTGTAAGCATGGATCGTAGTCATCAGACCACTAACAAGACCAAAGTTATCATTAAGAACTTTTGCGAAAGGTGCTAAACAGTTCGTTGTGCAAGAAGCGCCGCTGATTACTGTTTCAGTACCATCTAAAGTATCGTGGTTTACGTTAAATACGATAGTTTTCATATCGCCTTTTGCAGGTGCGGAAATAATTACTTTTTTAGCTCCTGCTTTGATGTGTTTTTCTGCGCCTTCTTTGCTTGTGAAGAATCCAGTAGATTCAATAACAACATCCACATCATTTGCTGCCCATGGAAGATTCTCAGGATCTCTTTCAGCGTAGATTTTGATTTCTTTACCGTCAACTGTAATGAAATCATCTCCTGCTGTGATGGAATCTGTTTTGTATCTGCCCTGTGATGTGTCGTATTTCAGTAAATAAGCTAAAGTTTTTGCACTTGTAAGGTCGTTTAATGCTACTATGTCGATATTTGGATCATCAAACATCAATCGGAATGCTAAACGTCCAATCCTCCCAAAACCATTAATTGCAACTTTTACTGCCATTAAAATTCCTCCTTTAATATATTACTAATTTGGTTTGCTGCACTTTCATCTGTTATAAGAACCAGATCACTTCTTACCTTGCATGTAGCGATGATCGCCTGGGCTTTTTCTTCGCCTCCTGCGATTGCAATGATGTCATTTATCTTCATATAATCATCAATACTGATTCCGACGGTGCTTGAAGGGAAAATTACTTTTCCATCATTGTCGAAATAGTAGCCAAAAGATTCCGCGACTCCCTTTCGAGCTTTTAGCTCAACAAGTCGGTCTTTAGGAAGATTTCTTAATTCAGCCATAGTGTCTGCTCTTCCGATGCCAAAAATCATGATATTGATGAGATTGAACTTTTCAAATACGTTCTTGATGTCCTGGTATTCCATTAAGGCGTCCAGAAGCTCCTTGTCGATGTTGTCGGGTATGTGAAGCATTTCCTTTTGGGCATTCAGCTTGCTCGCCATCAAAGAGACGATACTATTCGCCTGAGAGGAATGGCTCTTACCGATCCCACCTCTTGCCGGTAGTACTGTCACCCTGGGATAATTTAATTCCGGCATATTCCTTGCTACTGCAGCCGCTCCGCTGCCGCCGGTCACGCCGATCACCGAATCTGCTTTCAGGATCTTTATTATGTAACCTGCTGTCTTTTGTCCCATCAGGTCAAGGGTAAGACTATTCTTTTCCGAGTTTCCGGGAACGATGATCACCTTTTTGATTTTAAGCAATCCGGCAAGTTCTTCAGAGAGTTTCTCGAAATTTTTATAACTGGCGATTATTTCACTCAAACTGTTGAGAATTTCTTCACCCTGTTGGGTTAGAAGAATCCCTTGTCTCTCCACATCAACAAAACCCTGCTTCTGGAAAAATTCTATTTCATTTCGGATATGTCTCTCGCTGACATTGAGTTCAGTGGAGATGTATCTTCTTCCGGAAGGCTGGCTTGCCTTTAAAAGTGATAAGATATTATACCTTAATTCCATCAGTTCCATAATTTCAGGAACGACTTTCTTTTGCACACTGATAAACAATTCGTTATCCAATAGAATCCCCTCGCGCCCACAAAAATTATGTCAACCTGATTGTATGGGATTATTTTGTCCCAGCGGGTCTATTACATTATAATATTATCCATGATAAATAGCAATACTAAAAAATAAAATTCGCCTTTAAATATATACCCGAAATATCCAGATTTCACGCATCAGCCTTTACGTTCCCTGGTGGACATAATGTGCAGGCTTTCCCGGTATTTTGTTACGGTCCTTCGGGAAATTCTGTACCCTTCGTCAGCAAGGATATCGGCAAGGTTCTGATCGCTTAAGGGCTTTTTCTTATTCTCCCTGGCGATATGCTCCTTGATTACTTCCTTGATTTTTCTAACCGAGACATCCTCCCCGCTATCTGAGGCCATTCCGGTAGTAAAGAAAAACTTAAGGGAATAAATCCCCTTAGGGGTAACTGCATACTTGTTCTTTATAGCACGGCTGACAGTGGATTCATGTATCCCCAGATTCGAAGCGATTTCTTTCAGATTCATGGGTTTGATATGGGAATCGCCATATTTAAGGAATTCCTTTTGCCTTTTAAAAAGCTCTTCAGCGATACTTTGAATCGTATTTCGCCGCTGAAGGATGCTGTTGATCACAAAGGATGCTGAATTAAGGCTGTTTTTAATGAATTCCGTGGCTTTCGCATCATCGTTGTTCTCGAGGATCTTCACATAATAGTTATTGATTTTAAGCTGGGGCACATAGTAGTCGTTCATGTGGACCTTCACTTCGTCGTTTACAAGTTCCACAAAGATATCCGGCACCACATAATCTGGTTCCTCATTGGAATACTTCATTCCCGGTTTCGGATCCAGGGTTTTTAGGATCTCCCTGTACTGGACAAGCTTTTCTCCGCTGATGTCCACATCTTTCATAATTTTCTGATCTCTGGAGTATGCCAGATCCTCCAGATGTTCATCCAGCACCCTGAATAGCAGCTCGTCTTTGTAATTTGCATTAATCAGCTGTATTTTAAGACACTCCTTCAAATCCATGCCACCGATTCCTGAAGGTTCGAACCGCCTGATCAGATTTAAAACCTTGATCGTCTGGGTGATAACGATCCCTGTAATTTGGGAAATCTCTTCCGGGGAAATGCAAAGATAACCCCTCTCGTCAATGAAATCTATGATGAACTCTCCCACATAGTAATCCTCATCGGACAGATCCAGCATGTGCAGCTGGCTTACGAGCATTTCCTTCAAGGATTCATGGGTACATTTAACATTTTCGATCCTTCGGGTTTCATCATCGTCATCTTCGTCATAAGTACTTGTGGATTCATAGGAGGTGCCGGCATTTCTAACAAACTCCAGCCAATTGATATCTGAGGACTCTGTTGCTGCAGGATTTTCTTCCCTCTCCAGCAGAGGATTTTTTTCCAATTCCTCATTGATATAATCACCCAATTCCATGGAATTGAACTGCAGAATATTTATGCTCTGAATGAGCTGATTAGTCATTACCAGCTTCTGTTTTTGTTTTAGGGAAAGATCATAACCCAGTTTCATCGATCAAACACTCCTTAAGAATTAACTCCTGGACGGCTTGTAATTTCATTCTTATAAATCAGCCATCTTATACGACATATCTTATTATAGCAAAAATCGTGCCAAAAATAAAGGAGGGTAGCTGTTAGCTGCTAGGTGAATAGCTGTTTGCAAAAGCAAGGACGTTGAAGTGGTGAAGTGCTGTCAGGTGATTAGCAGCTAGCGATTAGCCGCTTGGGTAGTTGGGTGGCTAGCGAAATGTAAAAGTGTGGAAATGTTGAAGTGTTCAAATGCTAAAAGCAAAAACAGCATAAATGCTTAAATTCAAAAACATTAAGTGACAAACCTGCTTACTTAGGACTTGCGTCTTACGGGGTGGTTGGGTGGTTGGGTGGTTGGGTGGTTGGGTGGTTGGCGAAAGCAAAAGCGGTGAAGTGTAAAAATGTTAAAGTGTCGAATCGCTAAAGTGCTAAAAATGCAAAATGGTCCTCTGTCAAGATTTAGTACAAGTTAAAATGAGAAGTTCATCCTCGTTTCAACCTGCTAATTGCATGCCGTATTTGTCTGCCTCTGAATACAGCTTTTCGAAATCATCCGGCGACATAAAGTCGCAGTGGCTATGAATCCTTTTAGTGTTATAAAAGGCTTCAATATATTCAAAAACAAGCCTGTGCGCATGGACATGATCCCGGATTTTGAACCGGTTGATCCATTCCCGTTTGATGAGAGAATGAAAAGATTCAATGCAGGCATTGTCCCAAGGGAACGCCTTCTTGGAATAGCTCCGCTGCATTTTGGCGGTTGCCTTCCTGTATTCTTTGGAAACATACTGACTTCCTCGATCACTATGCAGAATCAGCGGCAAATCGGTATTGCGCCTTGCTTTGGCTTTGTTTATGGTATTGATCACGCAAGACACCTCCATTGTTTCGGAAAGTGTCCATGCGATGATTTTTCTTGAAAATAAATCCATAATGCTAGTCAAATAGACAAATCCTTCGATTGTCCAGATATAAGTTATGTCGCTGCACCAAACGGCATTTGGGCGGTCAGGATTGAACTGTTCATCAAGGATATTTTGAAGCTCGTTACTAAAGTTGGAATCTTTGGTTGTAATGGTCCACGGTTTTACCCACTGGGCTTTGATGCCCATTTCTTTCATATATTTGCCAACTGTACGTTCAGCGATGACTTCGCCGTCCTTTTGTAGTTCCTTGGTGATTTTGGGCGCTCCGTAGTTTTGTTTTGAATCGTCATATATATCCATGATTTTAGCTTTCACAGCCTCCTTACGCTTTTGCATATCAGAAGGCACATGTTCCAGCCAAGCTCGGTACCCAGACCGTGAAACGCCTAATATTTTCAGCACCCCAGAGACAGAAACCCGGCGGTTTTCCTTTAGAGCTATTTCTGTCTTCTCAGAAACCTCAAGATAAATGGCTTCTGTTATTTTCCCAGAATGCTGATGGCTTTTTTTAGGACGTCAAGGGCATCCTGTGTATCACGTAGTTCGCGTTTTAATCTGGCTATTTCTTTTTCTTCTTCAGAAGAGTAATTGCCAGAGCCACGATATTCGATATTTCCGGTATCCTTCAGCTCCTTTTTCCACCTGGAAAGTGTCTGCTGGCTGATACCAAGATTGTATGCACAACCTTGCAATCCCAGATCCTTATGATCCAGGTAATACTGAACGGCATCCAGCTTAAACTGACCGTCATGTTGTTTTGCCATAATGAGATCCTCCTATAATACAATATCTGTATTGTACCATTTTTTAGTATTTAGGACCTTCTCATTTTGACTTGTACTATTCACATTCTAACAGCA
>JAAXUP010000073.1 GCA_013335935.1 Eubacteriaceae bacterium
GCTGGACCCAATGCGGGTTACTTTATCGCCAGCTTTTTTGGACCCAGAATCCTGTCCGCTTATGGATGGCAAGCGGGTTTTAAGTTTGCTGCAATATTCTCCATTGCTGTTGGATTATTGATCTTTATATTTGTCAAGGGGGATAAACCAGCATCAGGATCCACTCAAACATTAGGAGATGTCTTGAAAGGGTTTAAAGTGTTATTTACCAATAAAGGGGTATTGTTAGTCAGTATGTCAGGCTTCGGTCTTATGTGGTTTCAATTAGCACTATTTAACTGGGCGTTTGGTTATACGAAAAGTTTAGGCTTTGCGGCAAACATAGGCACGGTAGGTTCGTTGATTGCGATAGGCGGCATTATTGCCTCATTGTCATCCGGAGCCATTGTTGATAAGTTTCAAATCAGCAGAAGAAAATTTCTTATGTTTTCCTATGGAGTTACCATTGTCATGATATTCATTTTTGGAGCGCAGAAGGAATTGACTTCTTTATTAATATCAAGCTTTGCTTTGGGATTTATATCCTATTCATCAAACACACATTTAACGGCATTAGTTATCGACTATAGCGGAAAAAATTTAGCGGCCACTGCAACAGGCGTTTCGAATTTTGTCTATCAGTTTGCATCACAAATAAGTCCTGTTGTTGTTGGGAGTATGCTGGTGGCGACAAAGGGAGTATTCACGACGACGATCTGGGGAGTATTGGCGATAGGTCCTTTGGTTGGGATCGCATTATTAGCCCTTGCAGCAAACGCAAAAACTGCAGATCAGGAAAATTCGAATGACGCTAATTCACCGAAAAAGATTATAGCTTAATAATATACAGTAAATAATTCAGAATCCAGTCTAGATGGTCATGCTAGGCTGGATTTCTGAATATTTCTTCTTCTATTGTGCAAGGATCTTTCTCAGGACATCTTTGCTATGAATTATGCCATCTTCCATACTCTTAATTTCACTAATAGCAGGAGACATCCAGACCTTTTCATTCTCCACAGTAAGGACCTTTGCTGTGTAATTCAGCACTTCTGTCAAGTAGTCAAGCACCTGAACCTTTTGTTGTGTAAGCATGCAGGATGTTTTGTACAGATTCCTTGTTTAGAAAAATCTTGACGAAGAGAAGGAGGTGTGATAATTTAAAGACAATTAAACGCATTTAAAAATATAAAGTTTGGATAAAAAGATGTTATTGAGCGATATTACTTATGAAAGGGAAGTGAACTATGTATAAATTAAAACCCGTTTCCATTCGCGTATTGAAAATGCGTGAAATGTATCGAAATACCGTGCCGAAGGTGTGTACTGCCCGTTTAAAAATCGTGACCGATTTCTATCAGAACAATCCTAATATTACCGGGATCCTGAAACGGGGGTTGGTATTCAAGGAAATTGCCGAAAAAACACCTGTTCTCATCAGTCAGGGGGAGGTTGTAGTAGGGAGTATGGCGGCTACTTATCGTGGATCAGCACTTTTCCCGGAAAATGATATTGCCTGGATGCAGGTTGATTATGATGCCGGGAAGCTTTTTAACCGGGAACTTGATCCTTATATCATCGAGGAAGAGGACTGGGATTACATTAAGAGCGTGATTCCTTACTGGGAAAAGAATTCCTTGAGCGCCATGGTCGATCAGTACATCCCTGAAGGTTATTTTAATGCTGTTGGGAATCAGGTAACAGTATACAACGGCAAAAATATTTGTACTGCGCCAGTCGGTCATTTCTGCACGAATTATGACAAAGCAATCCGCAAAGGTTTTGGCGCTGTAAAAGCAGAGGCCCAGGCAAAGATGGCTGAAATGGAAGGGCATATGTCTGGAAATATGATCGAACAATACAATTTCTACCGTTCGGTTGTAATCGTTTGTGATGGAATGATCACACTGTCAAAAAGATATGCGGCAGAAGCCGCTCAACAAGCCAGGGAATGCACAGATCCTGCAAGAAAAGCAGAACTTGAGATGATGGCTGATTCTCTCAACTGGATCATGAAAAATCCTGCCCGTACCTTCTATGAAGCTATTCAAGTAATGATGTTATATCAGATCGGGTTATGTCTGCACAATAATATGCATGGCATCAGTTTCGGCAGGGTGGACCAGTATCTCAGTAGCTTTTATGAAGCGGATCTGGCTGCAGGACGGACAACACCTGAAAAAGCCCAGGAAATTTTTGATTTGTTTGCACTGAAAGTTGCAGAGATGAACAAGATATGGTTCAGCGGGACGACACTCACCGTTACTGGATATACGGTTGGTCAACTGATGACCCTGGGAGGCGTGGACAAGGATAATAATGATGCATCCAACGCAGTGACCTATATGATGCTTCAGACTGCCGGAAGACTCCTCCTTCATGACCCTCCCATGTCCTTACGTATCCATAAAAATACACCTGCCGAACTATGGGAGGCTGCACTGGAAACCACTAAAATTTGCGGCGGGGTTCCGACCTTCGAGAATGACGATGTCATCATACCGGCTTTGATGAGAAATGGGCGCATGGATCTTCAAAGCGCAAGAAATTATACCTTGATCGGTTGTGTTGAACCTGCCGGCTGCGGAGATGAGTGGCCTGCCTGCGGAGGCTCCGGCGGTGAAGCGTATTGGAACATGCCAATGGCAGTACTTCATGCAATCAATGATGGGCATAATCCCATGGCTGACCGATATGGAAACATAACAGAAAAACGAACAGGAGCCAACACAGGTTATCTTTATGAGATGGAAACCTTCGAGGATGTTCTTGAGGCCGTAAAGACACAATATCAATTTTTCCTGGAATGGCAGATGACAATGGTCAATATGTTTGAGGTTGTCGCTGCAGAGCATATGTCACAGCCTCTGGTATCCTGTATGATGGATGGCTGTATGGAATCCGGGAAAGATGTTATGAAGGGTGGAGCAAAGAACAATAGCAGTGGCGTACCAGGTGTGGGGATCGGAAATGCTGTGGATAGCCTGGTAGCGATAAAATATATGGTTTACGACAAAAAACTTTGTACGGGAAAAGAATTATTGGATGCTTGCCTGACGAATTGGGAAGGAAAGGAAGATCTGCATCAATTCATATTAAATAAGGTACCTCACTTTGGCAATGATGATGAATACGCCGATGAGTGGGCTGCCTGGCTGCTGAATCTTTTTGCGGACATCGTAGCCTCCTTTACAAGTATTCGGGGCTGTAAATTCGCACCAGGTTTGTATCCCGTCGCAACCAATGTTTTGTGGGGTCTGCTTACCCCAGCAACTCCCGATGGACGCAGGAAGCACGAACCCCTGTCGGATGGGATTTCTCCTGTTCAGCAGCTGGACAAGCATGGACCAACCGCATTATTGAAATCCGTCGTTCATATTCCCCAGGAGAAATATTCAAACGGGACTTTATTAAATATGAAATTCCACCCATCCGCCTTAAGCAATGAAACCGGAATGGCTAAGCTTATCGCCCTGATGAAAACCTATTTCAATTTAGGGGGCATGGAGCTTCAGCTCAATGTGATCAGCGGGGAAACCATGCGTAAGGCACAGGAAAATCCAGAGGAATATAAGGATCTGGTGGTCCGTGTTGCCGGTTATAGTGCGTATTTTGTAGAACTTTTCAAGAATTGTCAGGATGACCTGATCCGCAGGACGGAAATAGATTTATAAAAACTTTGTAGGAGCAATGCCATGAGCGAATCAATAGTAAAGGGTAAAGTTTACGACATTCAAGGATTTTCAGTACAAGATGGTCCGGGCATACGGACAACGATATTTCTCAAGGGCTGCCCTCTAAGCTGCCCTTGGTGCCACAGCCCGGAATCCCAGGCCTTTCGTTCTCAGCTGAGCTGGATATCCATGCGATGCATAGGGGTAGAACAATGCGGAAAGTGCATTAAAGCATGCCCGAAGGGTGCTATCAAGGCAGGAAATGCCGTAAAGAAATCGGGAACGGATGAAGCTATCAGCTATGTAAGTATCGATCGATCTTTATGTGATGATTGTGGGGATTGCACGAAGGTTTGTTATCCGGGAGCGCTCTATTTGTGCGGCGAGGATTATACAGTGGAGGAATTGCTGAAGCGTGTCTCCAAAGATATACCGTTTTATGATGAATCCGGCGGGGGTGTAACAGTTTCTGGAGGAGAGGCGCTCTCGCAGGCGGAGTTCACATTCGAATTGCTTAAAGGCCTCAAGGAGAGAAAAATCCATACGGCTTTGGATACTACGGGATTCACAGATCCCAAAAATATCCAGCAGGTTTTACCCTATACAGACTTGTTCCTTTATGATCTCAAGAATATGGACAGCAGCCAGCATAAAATCGTGACCGGAGTACCCAATGAAAGAATTCTTGATAATGCAAGACGGATCGCTGAAGCAGGGGGAAAACTGCAAATCCGTGTTCCCATCATTCCGAATTTCAGTGATTCCGAAGAAAATATCCGGCTTACTGGGGAGTTTTGCAGATCGCTGGGAGATGCTGTAGTCCTTATTCAGCTGCTGCCCTATCATGATTTAGGTATCGTAAAGTATCAGCGGATATATGACGATGTGAAGGTGCTGAAGGCTGAACCGCCATCGGATGAGAAAATCATGGAACTGAAGAAGATACTTGAGGACTTTGGGTTAACTGTAACCGTCCATTGAGTCTACTCTCTGGCATTATATTTGGTTCAATTAACAAAAATAGGAGGTTGTAAACAATGTATTATGAAACCGATAAGGATGACCACAATCTTTCTTTTAGCCCATTTAAGTCCTGCGTTATTCCAAGGCCTATTGGGTGGATATCTACCCGCAGTGCCGACGGAATAGACAATTTGGCGCCATATAGCCAGTTTCAAAATCTTACTTTCGACCCACCCTACGTAATGATCGGCATCAACCAGAATCCTGACGGCAAGCGGAAGGACACGACCAATAATATTGAACAAACAGGCGAATTCGTATATAACATGGTGACATATGACTTAAAGGATAAAATGAATAAAACAGCAGTAGGAGTCGATCCCTCTGTTGACGAATTCGAGTTTGCCGGACTTAAAAAAGTCCCTTCAAAACTTGTTAAACCATTCAGAGTAGCTGAATCTCCTGTGCAGATGGAGTGTGTCTATTACACTACACTTAGACTCCCTGGACGTGGCTTGTCAGGAACGGTTGACGTAATAATTGGAAAAGTGCTGGCTGTTCACATAGCCGATGATGTCATCAGACCCGATGGCAGACTTGATATTGTTAAAATCAAACCCTTAGCCCGTTTGGGATATGCGGATTACACGACAGTAGACTATAATTTTGAGCTTATGATCCCCACTGATGACGAAGATGCCATTTTCGGTCTAGGGGGAGCATCTATCATCAATTCAAGAAAGAAATAAAAAAATAATAATCAAATATATCCAGATAGAGGTCAAAAACCGCAGTAACAATGTGGTTAGCTGACCTCTATCTGCATTTAGACTATTTTGAAACATCGAACAGTGAGAAAGCTATTTATATGGTAAAATAGAGATATACAACTGTTTTCAGTTTATGAGGACTTGAAAGGAATTGAGGAAATGCAGGAAAGCAAGATTATAAAAGTTGGGATAGGCTTTGCTACTGGAAGAAAGACATTTCAGAGAGTCCTGAGAACAAACATATACAACTGGCAGGAGTCAGGTCTTGTGGAGAGCAAAAAAATTAGTTTAAATCTTTTTGTCGCATATGATCTTGAATATCAAAATACCAGAGCAACGGACTATACCCGTATGCATCCCGAATTAGTTGAACAGATTGATAGCAGCAAGTTTATTGGACGCAGTGCGATCGAAAAAGAAATTGATTATTTAATACGCGAGAATGTCATTGATACAAAAGAAGTCCGTATGATTTTTGGCAGGGGTTATGCAGCCAAGCGTAACGCGGTGCTGTATTTTGCAATAAAGAATAACATAGATTACCTCATTTTTCTTGACGATGATGAATACCCTATGGCTGTGACGAATACACATAGCACAACAATTTGGGGAGGCCAGTATATACTGTTAAATCACCTTAAACATATCGCGCAAGCGGATATCACCTACGGTCATCACTGCGGGTATGTATCGCCTATTCCTTATTTGGAATTTAATGATATTTTGTCAGAAGTTGATTTCCGTTCATTTATTGAAGCAATCAGCAACGATATCATCAACTGGGATACCTTGAAATCTGTGATGATAAACGGAGGGGTAACTTATGCAGACACAAAGATATTAACCAGCGAAGAGGCTGTAGTGGTGCCTGAAATTAACCATTCGAAATTTATTTCAGGCTCAAATCTGTGTATTAATCTTACCGACCCACAACGCGTTTTTCCGTTTTACAACCCCCCGGGTGCGAGGGGTGAAGATACTTTTTTGAGTACTTGCTTAAGTGAACGAAAGGTTTTAAGAGTTCCCTGCTATACTTTTCATGATGGATTTTCTACCTATAATCATCTTTTAGAAGGCGTTCTCCCTGTTAGGTTGAAGTTTATCAAAGCTGACACCGAACAGATTATAACACGCTTTTACAAGGCATGCATAGGTTGGATTCGTTATAAACCATTATTGCTATATATCACGGAACCAGACCAGTATGAGGAAAAAATCGCGAAAATGCGGGTCCAGCTAAAAGAGGTAATGCCAAAAATCTGTGAATATTTTGGTGATCCGAGTTTTATGAATATCTTGAATGAATTAGAGAAATACAATAAAAACGTTAAAAAACATTATGCGGAATTTCGCCAGACACAAAATATTTGGGGAAAAATAATGGAGCACTTTGCATACCAAAAATAATGATCTGAACATAAATAGGCTGATAGAGGTGGTAAAAATAGACTACATTATAGACTTTCACATACATTCTAAATTTTCTCATGACGGGAAATCTTCCATGGAAGAGATCTGCACAGCTGCTCAGGCAAAAAAGATCAATGAAATATGTTTTACTGAGCACATTTCGGCAACTTCCGCAGCCCCTTGCTATTTTAATCTGGATATGGAAGCTTACTCCAGAGAAATTGAAAGGTGTCAGGAACTTTTTAAAGATAAGCTTGTCATTAAAAAAGGCATCGAACTGGGTGAACCTCACCTGAATCCGGAAGCGCTTATCCCATACACTTCAGACAAAAAATTAGACTTCATTTTGGGTTCAATACACTTTATCGGTGAAACGGACCTCGTCAATTTTGCAGAGGACAAAAGTCACGAAGAAAGTTATATCACTTATTTCGAAGAGGTATACAAATGCGTGTGCATAGGCGACATCGATGTCATAGGCCACTTCGACCTCCTGAAAAGATATGCCTTCGACGTTCATGGAAGTTATAAACACGCAGATTTTCAGGAGCTGATACACGAAATTCTCAGGAAAGCCATAAGCAGGAACATAGGCCTTGAGATCAATACATCAGGGTTTCGCTCCAGTTCCCTCGAGATATTTCCTTCCCAGCTGATACTCAGAGATTACAAAGAACTAGGAGGAGAGATCATAACCACCGGCTCAGACTCCCACACGGCAGATATGGTAGGCAGCAACATCCCTTCTGTTTATTTGCTCTTAAAACAACTTGGGTTTGGTTATGTTTTTTCCTTCGACAAGAGGAAACCTGAAGGAATACGTATCTGATGGAGTAAAATTTTGCAATAGACTTGAAAACATATGCAATTTTGGATATAATATTGTAATATCGATCTCGTAGCTCAGCTGGGAGAGCGCTACCTTCACACGGTAGAAGTCGCTGGTTCGAGTCCAGTCGGGATCACCATAATTTTAAGATCAAACTCTGAAATCCTAAGTATAGAAAATAATGAGGATTCAGAGTTTTTTTTGAGGGTTTAGACAGGTAGAATTGACAGACCGAATTGGATTTCTTGAGGGAGTCAAGTGGGTATAAAAAAGATATTGAAATCAAACAGATACTGTGTTAATATATGAGTATAATCGAATATATGCATATAAAGTGAGGAATGCAATTATGATAGAAATCTTTAAAGCACTTGGGGATGAAAATAGACTCAGAATACTGAATATCCTTAAGAATTATGAGCTGTGTGTTTGCGAATTAGAGGTAATTCTGGAAATATCACAATCCAATGCCTCCAGGCATCTTGCAAAGCTTAAAAATGTTGGGATCATCACAGCGTCTAAAGATGGACAATGGGTCCACTATCAGTTGAGCAAAAAATTTGCTGAAAAAAATAAACCGCTCCTTGAATATCTGGAAGCAGGTTTTCAAAGCAATGAAATATTTGAAAATGATCTGAATAGATATGTCATATATAAAGACAGTGAATACAATTGCCAGACGATTACCAATGACAAAGATTTGGTAACCAAATATATTGATTTGAAATCAGGAGGAATCGACAATGAATGAAGAGAAAACACAAGGAATAGGATTTTTCGAAAAATATTTAACGCTTTGGGTTGCGTTATGTATGGCGATTGGCGTTTTGATTGGGAGGTTTATTCCAGCAGTACCTGCATTTCTTAACCAGTTCGAATATGCAAAGGTATCGATTCCCGTTGCCATATTGATATGGGTAATGATCTACCCTATGATGATGAAAGTTGATTTTCAAAGTATCAAAAACGTCGGGAAAAATCCAAAAGGATTGTATGTCACATGGGCTACAAACTGGCTGATTAAACCATTTACAATGTATGCAATTGCATCATTTTTCTTTTTTGTGATATTTAAGGGTTTTATTACCCCTGATCTTGCAAAAGAATATCTTGCAGGAGCGATTTTACTTGGTGCGGCACCCTGTACAGCCATGGTATTTGTATGGAGTACTTTGACAAGGGGTAATCCGGCATATACGGTTGTTCAAGTAGCAACAAACGATTTGATTATCCTTGTCGCTTTCATACCAATCGTCAAATTTTTATTAGGAGTAAGCGACATCTTTGTTCCGTGGGACACACTGATTTTGTCAGTAGTAATGTTTGTTGTGATACCCCTTTCCGGTGGAATTTTGACCAGGTTTTTTGTAATCAAGAAAAAAGGAATGGAATATTTTCAAAATGAATTTCTTCACAAATTCGATAATGCCACAATAATTGGGTTGTTATTAACATTGGTTCTTCTGTTCTCTTTCCAGGGTGATGTAATCATAAATAATCCACTTCATATTTTACTCATTGCGGTACCATTAGTCATCCAAACATTTCTTATTTTCTTTATTGCATACTTTGCAAGCAGATGGCTTAAACTAAACCACGATATCGCAGCACCTGCTGGAATGATCGGAGCATCCAATTTCTTTGAGTTGTCTGTTGCAGTAGCTATTGCACTCTTTGGTACGACATCACCAGCGGTATTAGCCACAGTTGTTGGGGTATTAACAGAGGTGCCGGTGATGCTGATGCTTGTTAAAATTGCAAATAGTACAAAACATTGGTTTCCTGTTGCTAAAGTAATTGAAAAATAACAGCCAGTGACATGGTTTGTTCAAAAGTTCGTTTAATAAATTCCCCGGGATCGCTCTTGAGTTCTGGGGAATTTTTTAATTAGCACCTTGTTTGACTGCAATTATGTCGCTTGTTTATGGAAAATTATAAATTACTAAAAATATTTAATATTTTATTTAGACTAGGAAAGTTCGACTAGCTCGCTGGGGTCCAAACTTTCCTAGTCTACTTGAATAATGCGTAGAAGACGCTATTCATGCTAAAAAGGCAATTATAGGATTGACAATTTAATATTAATCGGTTACACTAAAGTTGTTAAAATGTTCAAGAGAACATACAAGTGTTCATGTGAACGGAAAATGCAAAAAACAAAACTGAGAAAGGAGGTTGAAAAAGTGAAATACAAAATACTTATCGCTTGTGGAACTGGAATTGCAACGTCAACTGTAATTGCCAAAAGAGTAGAAACCTTATG
>JAAXUP010000161.1 GCA_013335935.1 Eubacteriaceae bacterium
AAAATACGACCTTCTTTTGTCAGCCAACAACAATAATCCCAGGGTGCATTTTATTACCGATACAAAAGAAAATCCCAAAGAGCCGCCCATGTTCTGCATGCTGATGAGGAAAAAATTGACCAATGGTATCATAACCGGCATCCGGCAACTGGAATTTGACCGGATCATGGAGATAACCATATCATCAAGGGATGAACTTTTAGATGTAACTGAAATGAAGCTCATCATAGAGATCATGGGACGTCACAGTAATATTTCCCTGGTGGAAAATGAAATCATTATCGACAGCATTAAAAGAATCAACAAATTTATTAGCTCCTATCGGGAAGTACTTCCCGGCAGAACGTACGTTTATCCCCCAATGACAAAAGTTGATTTCTTTACCCTGGATTTTGAGCAGTTTAAAGCCGCCCTGGCCTTTTTAAAGGACAAGAGTCTGAGCAAGGCAGTAATGGACAGTTTTCAGGGAATCAGCAAACCGCTGTCATTGGAAATCTGTCATAGGGCAAAAATTGATGACGCAAAAAAAGTGGATACCCTTTCAAATTCAGAACTAGAAGCTGTTTTCCAAGTGATGTCTGCTCTTCTGGATGAAAAAGAGTTTAATATCTATACTAATGAAAAAGAAACGATCATATACGACTTTTCTGCGATCGATCTCGCCTATTATTCGGGGTATCGAAAAAACACCTACCCTACACTTAGTCTGCTCCTTGAAAATTACTATCATATGAAAGATATGTTGTTCAGGATAAAGGAAAAGTCTGGGAGCATTACCCAGCTTATATCAAACAAACTTGAGCGAAACTACAATAAGCTGAACAAACTCCTTGAGGAGCAGAAGGATGCCATAGAAGCCGATGTATTCAAAATTTATGGAGATCTCATCCTCAGCAATCTGTATAATATTAAAGGCAATGAAAATTCTGTCAAGCTTTTCAATTTTTATGACGACACCACGATAGAAATTCCAATGAGCACGAGACTGACTCCTTCAGAAAATGCTCAGAAATATTATGCAAAATATAATAAAGGGAGAAGAGCCCTTGCCTTTATTGCTGATCAGATGAGAATAACCAAAAATGAAGTATTTTATCTGGAGAGCCTCATGGACAGCCTTACAAAATGCACTGCCATTTCTGAACTTAATGAAATAAAAGATGAGCTTGTTGAGAGCGGATATATCAAAAAAACCGGCAAGATCAATAAAAAACCAAAAATACAAAAAATCACGGAACCTATGAAATTCAAAACTTCAGAAGGTTATCCGGTGCTTGTGGGTAAAAACAACAAGCAAAACGACGAACTGACCCTAAAAACGGCATCTAAGGATGATCTGTGGTTTCATGTGAAGGATATCCCCGGTTCCCACGTTATTATCCGAAGTGACGGAAAGCTCCCCAATGAGCAGAGTATTCATGAAGCTGCCATGCTGGCTGCCTTCTATAGCAAAGCCCGGCTTTCTTCTAAAGTCCCCGTTGACTACGCACTGGTCAGGCATGTTAAAAAGCCCCGCCAGGCAAACCCCGGTATGGTCATCTACACCGACAACAAGACTATTTATGTTACTCCCCAGGAGAATGAGATCCTCAATTTAAAGGCTGATCGTTAACATCAAAAAAAGACATCTGCAATGGCGGATGTCTTTTTTGGGTATTTACCTGTAATAACAAACATAGGACATTTCATCCTCTGCAGCCACATCGAATGATGAATTTGCCGGAACGATGAAGAATTCATTTTCAGAATAGATCTTCCAATCTTCTCCAGGGAGTTTAACATTCAACTTTCCTGTCGTTACAACCATCTTCTCTTCGGATGAAGTGGCAAAGGTATATTCGCCCGGAGTGATCACTCCGATCGTTGCAAAACCTTCTTTTGTATAAACGCCCAGACTCTGTACTTTCCCCTCAAAATAACTGCTATGTTTTATCAATATGCTGCCTCCATTTTAGTAATTTTATTTAAAGATCCTTATCCATGATCTCCATAAGCGCTTTTGACAGCTGGTCAGGACAAGATGTTGTCTTCCCTCCGCAGTTAACGCCTGATAGTCTGTCAATGACTTCCTGCACGTCCATACCGGTCAGAAGCGAACTCAAGCCTTTTGCATTGCCGGCACAACCGCCGACGAAAGAAACGCTGTGTATCGTATTCTCTTTTGTTGTGGCGATTTTGATTTCTCTTGAACAGACGCCTGTTGTCTCATAAGCGTAATGTTTAATATCCATAGTTTTCCACCTCGCAGTTCTGTGATTCAGCTATTATAACATAAGCCAGCAAGCTAGTCGAACTTTTCTTCTTTATAGAAAACGAGGCCGAAAAGGAGCACAGCTACCGATAGGAGAAGGTAGATCCCTATGCTTGGATTGGAAATACCGCCGTAAAGAATAATAAGGGAACCGGCAATTGCAAGGATCGGCTGAAGGAATCTCTTGAAAAAACCGAGATCTGTAAATTTTTTCATGTACCAGATATAAAGAAAAATATACAGACCATATATTAGAACAATGGGGATTTCATCCAGTCCAATGTACATTCCAAACCAGTTGTTCAGACTTCCGTACCAGATAATTGAATAAAAAACCGATAAACTGAATGCAAAAAGCGTGGCGTACGGAGGCATTCCGGTTTTATCGTTTACGATTTTCAGAATTTTTGGAGCTGGTCCCTGATTTCTTATTGCCAGGGAAAAGGGCATCCTGATATTTGACATGATCAGTCCATTTAATGTACCCAGGCAGGATATTACTACAAAAGCGGTCAACAGCACTGCTGCAGGAGTACCGAACAGCGATCTTGCCGTTATACTTACCGCGTTGTTTCCTTCAGCAACGATTTCAGCTGTTGGCAATACTCCTGCTATTCCAAGAAAATAAAGGATATAAACGACAAGTACAATAATCGCGCCAATGGTCAGCGCTTTTGGCAGATTTTTTTTTGCATCTTTGATCTCGCTATTTATTGTGGTTGCAACGATCCACCCTTCATAGGCAAATGCGGTAGCCACTACTGCAGAGGCCAGCGTTCCCGAACTGCTCCCAATGGAATTTGCGGCTGATGTAAAATTTTGTATGGTTATTCCGTTTAACAGTCCAGATATTGTCCCTGCAACTGCAACCAATCCCAAAGGAATCAATTTGATGACGGTCGTTGTCACCTGTATTCTGCCAGCCATAATTGGTGCAAAGTAATTGATCAAATAGCCGATTATCATATAACCAGCTCCGATCACCCATGTCATGTTAGAATTTTCAGGATTTTTTGAGCCAAATAGAATGAGGGTGTACATTGCACTTACCCAGGCCAGGATAGCGGAAAGGGGCGTATAGTAAAGAACCCCTTTGAACCATCCCACAAGATATGCAAATTTCTCCCCATAGGCAGCCTCAGAGTAATCCACAATGCCATTTGCTTTTTCGATTCGATGAGCAAATTCAGCAAAAACCAGTGCTCCAAAAATCATGGAAACTGCCCCGATCACCCATGCGATCAACGCACTGATCAGGTTTCCTTTTGTCAGGGTCAATACATCATCTGCTTTAAAAAAAACACCCGAACCAATCACTGTAC
>JAAXUP010000162.1 GCA_013335935.1 Eubacteriaceae bacterium
GGCGCGCGGACGTCGATCAGTGGAATATTATTCATTACTATTTTATAAAAATCATTGGTTGTTTGAAATTTTAATTCTGGCATATGTTTTCTCCCTGCAGTAATATAGTTCTATTATATCAAAAACCAAGGCACATATGTTAGAAGATGCGAAAACTAAAAGTGACAACATTTGATGGGATATTTGACAATAAAATTTAAATATGATATAAAAATATATATTGGCACTCTGACCGTAGGAGTGCTAATTTTCTAAAAATTCATATTCATTGAAGGAGAGATTCAAATGACTAAAAAAGAGTTTAAAGCCGAATCTAAAAGGCTTCTTGATCTGATGATCAACTCCATTTACACCCACAGGGAGATTTTTTTAAGGGAGCTTATATCGAATGCCAGCGATGCCATCGACAAGCTTTATTACAAGGCATTAACGGATGACACCCTGACCTTCGACAAGGACAGCTATTATATTAAGATCTCCATAGACAAAGAAAACAGGCTCCTTACCATAACCGATACAGGAATTGGCATGACAAAAGAAGAGCTGGAAGAAAATCTCGGCGTCATTGCAAAAAGCGGCTCCCTGTCCTTCAAGAAGGACAATGAACTTAAAGATGGATACGACATCATCGGGCAGTTTGGTGTTGGCTTCTATTCGGCTTTCATGGTTGCCGATAGCCTTACCGTTATCAGTAAAGCACTTGGGGAAGATAAGGCGTATCTCTGGAAATCGGAAGGCGCAGAAGGCTATATCATTGAAGAAGCCCAGAAAGATACTTTGGGGACTACCATCGCCTTGAAGATCAAGGCAAGTACCGAGGAAGAAAATTTTGACGAGTATCTTGAAGAGTACCGAATCAGAGGCATCATCAAGAAATATTCAGATTTTATCCGATATCCCATCAAGATGGATGTTACCAGACATGAACTTAAGGAAGGCAGCGAAAGTGAATATATCGATTACAACGAGGAAGAAACCGTAAACAGCATGGTCCCTCTCTGGAGAAAAAATAAAAATGAACTTACAGATGAAGACTATGAGAATTTTTATTCCGAGAAGCACTACGGTTTCGATAAACCCTTAAAACATATTCATTTAAGCATTGATGGAGCCATAAGTTACAACGCGATTCTTTTTATTCCGGAGAAAATCCCCTTTGATTATTACACCAAGGAATATGAGAAAGGTTTGGAGCTTTATTCAAGTGGTGTTATGATCATGCATAAATGTGCTGATCTTTTACCGGATTATTTTAGTTTCGTCAAGGGAATGGTGGATTCAGAGGATCTTTCCTTAAATATTTCCAGGGAAATCCTCCAGCACGACAGACAGCTGAAACTCATTGCCAAAAATATCAAGAACAAGATCAAAAACGAACTTCAGGAAATCCTGAAAGAAAACAGGGAAAAATACGAAGAATTCTTTCAGGCCTTTGGACGTCAGTTAAAATACGGTATCTACTCCGAATATGGAGCAAACAAGGATACTCTCCAAGACCTGCTGATGTTTTATTCCTCCCGAGAGAAAAAGCTGGTCACACTTTCGGAATATGTGGAAAGGATGCCTGAGGACCAGAAATACATCTACTACGCTTCAGGAGATTCCATCCCGCGGATAGAAAAATCTCCGCAAATCGAGCTTGTCTCTGAAAAAGGCTATGAGATCCTTTTCTTTACAGAGGATATCGATGAATTTGCTGTTTCCATGATGATGAACTATCAGGACAAGGAATTTAAATCGGTGGCAAGCGGTGACCTGGGAATTGAAGCCGATGAAAAAACTGAAGAAGAAGAATCCAGGGAAGCTGACAACTCAAAACTTTTTGATTTCATGAAGGAGACCCTGAAGGATAAGGTCAGCGATGTCCGGGCATCAAAAAGATTGAAGAAACACCCGGTATGCCTTTCAAACAAAGGCGAGCTCACCATTGAAATGGAAAAGGTGCTCAGCGCCATGCCAAACAACCAGAACATTAAAGCGGATAAGATCCTTGAGATCAATACCCATCACGAGGTATTTAAATCCCTCCAGGATGCGCTGGAAAACGACAAGGAAAAGCTTGCGTTATATACCGGTCTTCTCTACAACCAGGCTTTGCTGATTGAAGGACTTCCCATTGAGGATCCTGTGGAATTTGCCGATAACATGACAAAAATAATGAAATAAACCAGAGGAATAAAAGAGGGACGCGTGATAATATGGTCCCTCTTTTATTCCTTAAAAATTTCTGGTATCATAATTATGAGGTGATTTTTATGAAAAAAGCGTATAACCTGTTGCTTCCTGTCTACCTTTCTCTTGCAGCGATCATTGTGGCACTGGACAATATCTTTCCGGATTCCAATAATGTGCGTTATCTGAAATATAGCATCATCATATCGATTTTTCTTACTGCTCTTATGCAGAAAAAGAAATACCGTGAACAGTGGGTGCTGAACATCGCATTATTTTTCGTTGTGATCGCTGATTTCTTTATGACTTTCCTTGACACGGTTGCGGATGTTCAAATCGATACGACACTGTATGGCATGAGTTTCTTTCTCCTGGCTTACATCTCCCTGATTATTGCATTCCATAAAAACTTCAGGATCGGCATAAAAGAGCTTTTGGCTGCTATACCGATCCTTGCAATCTTTGTTTATATTCTCATTTTTCTATTTCTCAAATATCTTCAGGGTACCATGCTGGCGGCGGCTTCCATTTTCGCATTTACCTTAGGCTACATGGCATGGTCTGGAATATGCACTCTTTTTCGGGGTTACTATAAATACAGCATCGCCCTGCTGATGGCTCTGGCTGGATCCCTGATGCTTTTAAGCGATATCTTTGTCGCCTACATGCGATTTCATCCTGATCTCATTGGAACCTTCGTTCCATGGATCAGCAGCATCATCTGGGGAACTTATATCCCCGCCTGGGCTTTTATCGCCTCCATCATCGGAAAGGAAGATATCTACAAATGGTGAATCTACTCCCCCATTAAGATAGAGTGGATTTCCACACCATACCTTCTGATCATATCCTGCTTTGCCTGATGATAAGCTTCAGCCTCACCTTTGTGCATGGAACGGTCGACATAAAACCGGGATAGTTCTTCGGTAATAACATCGAGGAAAAGCTCCGCCAGAAGCAGCCTTGCGCCATCCTTGAAGTGTCCCTGTCCGTTTACATAAAGCCTAACAGTGGGAGCCTCTGTATTGATCAGGATCAGCCGTTCCTTGGGACTGTAGACCGCTCTTTCCATTTCGTTGTTCAGGTTTCTAAGCTCATAGCCGGCAAATAGATCTACAGAATTATCCATGATCCAGGGTGCCGATTTTTCTTTGGAAGGGAGTCCGAATCCTCTCTCCGCCGCATGCTCTGCGATGACGATCTCACAGGAGGCCTCGTAAGGTCCTGCAAAGACTCTTATGCTTCCTTTGGCACCTGGCATGGTGCCTTTGAGCATCCATTCAAGCCTTCCATCCTCAGGCAGATCAGCCATTGTCATATCCTTAATTGATGGACTGATGCTGAAGCTTTCCGGCAGATCAAAACGAAATATCAGGATCTCCTGGTCGAG
>JAAXUP010000016.1 GCA_013335935.1 Eubacteriaceae bacterium
GCAAAGCTTTTTCCCTATTGACCCTTCCACCTCCACAAAAGTTGAAGAACCTGAAGGGTAAATTTCTTTTGCATCAGGGAAAAACAGGATGTCAGCTTCTGCAGACGCAGCAAGCTTTGAATCCCTGTCCAAATCCCTGGGATAGGCTTCAAAATCTTCCCCTGGTGCAAACTGGGTGGGGTTGACAAAAATGCTTACAATGGCGATGTCATTTTCAGCCTTGGCTTTTTTGATCAGGGACAGATGTCCTTCATGAAGGTATCCCATGGTTGGGGCAAAGCCGATGGTTTTATTTATTCCATACTCCTTGACAGCGTTTTTCAGTTCAGCGATGGATCTGGTTATTTTCATTTCGTCACCTGGTGATTTCTTCAATGATTTGGTCATCGATGCTGAAGGTGTGCTTTTCCTCCGGGAATTTCAGTGACTTTACCTCTGATACATAACCTTCCACGGAAGCCTTGATGGTTTCATTCAAAGCGGCATAGCGTTTAGAAAATTTAGGGGATTGACCTGAGTACATGCCCAGAAGATCATGGATGACAAGCACCTGACCGTCACAGTATCTGCCGGCACCGATCCCGATGGTGGGGATGGATACTTTTTCAGTGATGATTTTAGCCAGTTTTTCAGGTATTCCTTCCAGAACGATGGAGAACGCGCCTGCCTTCTCAAGGGCAACCGCATCTTCGATTACCTTTAAAGCCTGAGCTTTGTCCTTGCCCTGGACTTTGAAGCCCCCAAATACATTTACTGACTGGGGGGTCAGTCCAATATGGCCCATAACAGGAATCTGTGCTTTTACGATGGCTCTGACCTTGTCGGCAACATCCACACCACCCTCAAGCTTAACCGCGTGGGCTTTTCCTTCCTGGATAAGTCTTCCTGCGTTTCTGACGGATTCCTCTATGCTGATGTGATAGGATAAAAAAGGCATATCCCCTACGATAAAGGCATTTTCCGCACCTCGTGCAACGGCTTTGCAGTGGTACACCATATCGTCCATAGTTACTTCCAGAGTCGACTCATAACCCTGAACGACCATTCCCAAAGAATCCCCTACCAGGATGGAGTCAATTCCGGCTCCATCAACTATTTTTGCCATGGAATAATCATATGCGGTCAGCATAGTGATTTTTTCCTGATTTTCTTTTGCTTTAAAAAAAGAACTCACTGTAAATTTACTTTTCATTTCATTCACCTTTCATCAATATATTCTTTAACTTCGTATATTTTATCGAATCCATCCTTTTATCCCTGATCATGTCCAGAGTCGCGATCCCCAGGGTTTGATACAGAGCGAAGGATTCAGGAAATTGAGTTTCGATTGCCAACATATGCTTGGCAATGGTGTTTTCATCTCCCCGGGCGAGGGGGCCAGTGAGGGAGTTGACCGTCCCAGATTTTTCAATATTGCTAAAGGTAGCGCTGATAAGGGGCATAAATGCGGCAGCGATATTTTCCTTATTGATTCCTGCTCCCTGAAGCATGGCAAAACCTGAATCGATCAAGGTCACCAGGTAATTTGAGAGCACACAGGCAGCTGCGTGGTATAAAATTTTACTCTCCTTAGGGATAATAAAAAATTGATTATTTGTCGTGTCTAAAAGCTTTTGCGCTTGTTCATTCCCCTGAATGTTCCCCTCAAGAGTAAATTTAGTTTCACTGAGATTTTCAGAGGCTTTCAGGCTCTCTGAAAAAGTCATGATGGGATGCAGGGAACAAAGTCCGCAGCCGATTTTACCCAGAGGATCGAAAATATCCGTGGAGAGAGCGCCACTGGTATGTATAAGGGTGTGTTCCTTGGATAATTCCGAAGAGATCCTCAGAAGATCGACGATGTTTGAAATCTGGTCATCTCCTGTTGTAATAAAAATGACTTTACTAGACTGTACAAGAGATTCCATATCTTCAAACGCAGCAGTGCCTGTCAGGGTTGATGCAAGTTGGGAGGAGCTTTCGCTCCTGCTAAAATATCCTGTTACAGAAAGTCCTTTTTTTGTGAAATAGATGCCTAAAGCAGTTCCAACTTTGCCGGCACCAATAAAACCGATTTTCATACCATCCATCCTTATAAGTAATTTATCAAAAAGCCACCCTGAACGACAAAAAAAGGTCTTTCGCACTGAACCAGACATGTGCAAAAAGACCTAAGTATCCCAAATAAATACCCTAGTTAATATACAGTCTCTGTCCAGAGGATCAAAGCAGTTTTTAGACTGGGAAAGTTCGACTAACTTGCTGGGGTCCAAACTTTCCCAGTCTACTTGAATACGCGTCGAAGACGCTATTCTTGTGTTGATTTAATCAATGCATTTAATGTGCAGCTCATTATGATGCCGCCATGAATTTACAATACATTAAAATTTAAGTTATTGCAAGAAGTTTCGGAAATTATCTTGGCTGTTTGATTTCAACCGGTTGGTGTATAATATGTATAGGTCAATAGAAGGATGTGATTTTATGAGCATCGATTACATAAAAAGCGAAGTGGATAAGTTTTTAGCTGACAATGGGATGAGCCCTTTTGATATTGATTTTAAAAAAGAAACCCGCCTCTTCACGGAGGAAATGATAAAGGGTCTCGAAGGCAGGGATTCTTCTTTGAAGATGATTCCGGCATTTATCGATCCCTCTTCAATTCTGGAAAATGATAAACCAGTGATTGCCATTGACGCCGGGGGGACGAATTTCAGGAGAGCACTGATCACACATAAAAATAATTCACTTCAGGTGGATGAATTTCAAGGTTTCCCCATGCCAGGCATGAGGGATAAAATCAGTAGTGATGAATTTTTTGATACGATGATTGGATATCTCAAGCCGATACTTGATAAAAGCGAACGAATTGGTTTTTGCTTTTCCTATCCGGTTGAGATATTACCTTCAAAGGATGGAATAATTTTAGGGCTTACGAAAGAAATAAAGGTTGATGGAATAATAGGAATTGAATTAGGGCAGGAAATAAACAGAAGGCTCGAAGTATCCGGAATCAAGGGAGATAAGAAAGTTGTGGTGCTTAATGATACCACTGCCTGCCTCTTAAGCGGCAAGGCCATGTCAAAAGGTAAAAAATTCGACTCCTATATTGGGCTGATCCTGGGAACTGGAACAAATACCTGCTATATCGAAAGAAATGAAAATGTGAAAAAAAGCGGTTGTCTGAAAGAAAATCCCGGTGAAACGTTGATTAATCTTGAGTCAGGGGGTTACGCAGGAATCAAAAATGGGAAAATCGATCAGCTGGCTGATAGGAAAACCATTAATCCTGGTGAACATATTTTTGAAAAGATGATTTCAGGAGCATACCTGGGAGCGATGGTTCTTGAGACTCTGAAAAGAGCATCGGAGGAAGAATTTATTTCCAGTGGTTTTTCAAGAGAAATTCAAGCCCTTGATAAACTTTCCTCAGCGACTGTATCAGAATTTTACGAAAATTCCCGGTGTTATGGGGATATCCTGAGGGACCTGATCGATGGCTATGGCACGGACAATGACAGAAAAGCCGTATATTTCATCATAGACAATCTTCTGGAGCGGTCTGCAAAGATCTTAGCCATAAATGTAAATGGCATCCTAAATAAAATAGACAAGGGAAAAAATCCTGAAAAGCCCGTTTGCATCGTCATAGAGGGATCGACCTTCTATGGTTCAAAAAAATACCAGGATAAATTTGACAAGTATATGGAATTGATTAAGGAACAATATGGTTACCATACAGAACGGATCAAGGTGGATAACGCCAGTCTTTTAGGCAGTGCTATCGCCGGATTGCTGGATTGATAAGAAAAAGGATTTGAAGGCAGTCTTCAAATCCTTTTTCTTATATTTCGATGATTGCCTTATCAAGGTCTTCTATCAAATCATCCACATCTTCAATGCCAATGGACAGTCTTAAAAGCCTTTCATCCACACCAAGCCTGTTTCGTATCTCTTCCGGGATAGCCGAATGAGTCTGGGCTAAAGGATAGGTGATCAGGGTCTCTACTCCTCCAAGGCTTTCGGCAAAGGAAATCAGCTTTACGTTTTTAAGAATACATTCAGCCAGAACTCCGGATTTCACAGAAAATGAG
The DNA here is from genome assembly GCA_013335935.1 of Eubacteriaceae bacterium. GTDB lineage: Bacteria > Bacillota > Clostridia > Eubacteriales > Alkalibacteraceae > JAAXUP01. The sequence goes on from JAAXUP010000016.1 coordinate 4,074, forward strand.
ATCATGCCGCCAAAACCTTTTGACTGGATCTTATTCACTTCATATCCAGGGTGAGTTTTAAGGCCAACATAAAACACTTTTTCCACCAGGTTATGACCTTCTAGCCAATGGGCGATTTTATTTGCAGATATTTCCTGCTTCTCAAGCCGGACGGCCAGGGTTTTCATCCCGCGGATCAATAACCAGCTGTCGAAGGGAGACAGCACAGCACCAATGGACTTTTGTATCAAGGTAAGATCCTCTGCAAGGTCAGCTCTGTTGGTCACCAGAAGTCCAGCCAGGGTGTCGTTATGTCCTCCAAGATATTTGGTACCGCTGTGGATAACGATATCAGCACCAAGCTTCAGAGGCTGCTGGTAGTAAGGTGTCATGAAGGTATTATCCGCAATGGTGATCAGGTTATTTTTTTTAGCAAAAGCAGCTATTTTTCTTATGTCAGTTACCTTCATCATTGGATTTGAAGGGGTTTCAATAAAAATTGCCTTCGTATTTTTTTCCAGTGCTGTAATGAGATTATCTGGGTCGGTGGTATCTGTGTAGGTAAAGGTGATGCCATGTCTTGAAACGATTTCTTCAAATAACCGATAGGTCCCGCCGTAAAGGTCGTCTGACACAATGATATGATCACCAGTGGAGAAAAGTTCGGTGACTGTCGATATAGCGGCCATCCCGCTGGAAAACGCAAAACCTTTTAGGCCTCCCTCAAGCACCGCGATGGATTTTTCCAACTCTTCTCTTGTGGGATTTAACAGCCTGGAGTAGTCATAGCCGGTAGTCTCATTAGGACCAGGGTGAATAAAGGTTGCGCTTTGATAGATGGGTATGCTGATTGCTCCGGTTAAAGGGTCACATTTAGTAGTTCCGTGAACTAATTGGCTTTCAATTTTCATCGTAGTACCTCATTTCTAAACTAATTGTGCAGTTCTATTTCAAATAAAACATTAATAGTCATATATAATTAATAATGATTATAAATATAAACAGCCTAAAAGTCAATCAGCTACTGGAAAGTTACAGGAGTTGCGTATCATTTAATAAAACCATATAATCGGAATATAGACAAGTTCAGATATTTAAATGGTTGCTCAGGAAGGAGCTTAGCGATGTATAAGGATGATTTCATAATCAAAATGATAAAAGGTATCGCCGAAGTATTAGCCAAGATGATGTTCAATAAAAATATCAAGAATTATGAAGTATGCCACCAAATGGCTGAAGATGCTTTTAAAGAATATTTTGGCATAGACAGGGATTTGGTCATGCTGCTTCCCGCAAAGGCTTCAGCGGAACTGATCTTTGGGTATAAAAGCATCGACAATGATGCGGTGTCTGCCATTATCCAGCTACTTGATGATGACGCGTCAGTTTATAAGGAAGAAGAACGGTACAACGAAGCAGAAATAATTTACAGGAAATCTACAGAATTTGAAGAACTTTTAGAAAATGTGAGGGAAGATGACTAAACCGAAGCGATTAGCAGCTATCAACCGCAAAAAAAACGGAAGAAAGAACCTCGCTGAGTTGAGAGTCTTTCTTCCGTTTTGCTAGATATACTTCCCTTCCAGTTCTTCAAGAAGACGAATATATTTCGCCTGGATCCCATTTTCGGAAGCTGTATTTTCAAATTCTTCGCACTGGCTGTTGATCTTCTCAAGGGTTTCTGGTTTAAGCCCCTTTTCAGCAAATTTATAGACAACGCCATCTTCCTTGTCGATGTGTCTGTGGAGCAGATGAGTATAGGATATGGCGTTGGCTAAAATATCAAGTCTTGATTCATCATCCCCTGCCTTGACCCTCACGATTGCGGCCTCGAGTTCCTGCATATGGAGTCTTCCCAGATCATGCTCCACCAGCATTCCGTTTTTTACCAGCTTCTCCGCAGCCGGACCCTGTTCTTCCACCATTCGGTTAAACAGCAGGTCTTCTTCTTTCCCGTGGTGATGCTTATCGGCATAATTCTTTACGAAATCAATCATTTGGTAAAGATCCTCAAAATCAACCGGTTCTCCTTTGAGGATTTTGTAGCTGTACTTTCTAAGTACGGCAAGCATTCTTTTAATATAAACATGTTCATCGATCATTAACTGTATGCTGTTCATGTTATGCACCGATCCTTCTGATTTCCTGGGTATCCTCAGAAATTCTTGAGAAATTGAGGGTTTCGCTGATATTTCCAATGAATGCTTCGATCCATTGGTCTCTCAGACGATAGAAATTACTGACATCTCCATTGACTTGACTCCAGGGAGTGCTGTGAAGGCAAATTGCCCTCTTCCAAGTGATTTTATCAATATCGGAAGAGACCACTTCATTTACCCTGTCGCAGGGCATCCCATCAAGGATAAAATCGTTCAGAGAATTAAAAGCCGCTTCCGGCTGGTCAATTTTTTCTTCAATACTTAAAGCTGCCGATCTGCCTTGCTTCTCAAATACCTTGCCGATACCTTCAATCAATGAAGGATCGATATCGAGAGTTTTTGTAATAAGAGCGGCATGTCGTAGTTCTGCCCGCTGGATTTTATCCTGCAGCCAGCCATGAATATTTCCGGTATCGATGATTTCTTCAAGAGGTCTGTTTCCTGTGGGGTAGCCGAACTCGTTGTAGATTTCCTCAGTCCATTGGGCGGCAGGCAGTCCTGCTTCTTTTGCAAAGCCTATCAGCTCAAGTTCCAGGGCTTCGAACCAGTTGATTTTATTGTAGAGCCAATAATGTACTTTTCCTAAGAATAAACTCATTTTTCCCCTCCGTTAAGCGCCTCTACCAGGGCGTCCGCGTCTACACCATGAACACTTGCAGCTTCTGCCAAGGTTTCAGCCTGTGCGGAAGGACAGCCAACACATCCCATCCCAAATCCCATTAGCGTCTGTGCGAGATTTCTGTCCTGTTTTAATACTTCGCCTATTGTCATATCTTTATTTATCATTTAAATTCCAACCTTTCGTTTAGCCAACAATTTTTTTTCCGGGCTATGCTATAATATTACTATGAAATATCACTGGAATCGGTAGCTATGGATACAAAAGAACAAACAATTTATAAAACGGGAGAGAAATAATGATGTTGAACATTAAAATACTTGGATCCGCCTGTGCAGTGAGCGATGAATATATGGAAGTTGTTGAAAATCTGGCAAAGTCAAAAGGGCTTGAATTTTTCATTGAAAAAATCACAGAGGAGGAACTGATGAAGCCCTATGGGGTGACTGTTGACTGCATGTATGGGTACTGTCCCGGCTGCAAATTCAATCATGAAGGGTCAAAAGGCAAACACACTCCAGCCCTTGTGATCAATGAAGAGTTGAAACTCCACAGTATATTTCCAATGGATGATATTTTCATTGAAATCTTAGAGGAGTCAAGATAAAAGGACACTTTATGGGTACATATTTATAGAATGTGAAAGTTCGTTTAAATCGCGGATATCCATACTTTTTAAAAATGTACACTGATTAAAATAGGGAGAGTGATTTTATGGATTCAGGACCCGTGAGTCGCGAGAAAAAGTATAAGGAACGATCTGCCGGCTATGAATCCATAAATATATAGAGGGTTGACTCTTTATGTCAGGATTTTTGAACCGGTGAGTTTCAAACAAAAATCCTAAAGAAGAAGGTGACTCATTTGATTAAAATTTATAAAAATGAAGGAAAGAAGTTAGTTGAACTTCAGGAGTTTGAGGATGGAGCATGGATCAATCTGTCCATGCCAAACAGTACTGAACTGAACAGAGTCAGCGAATATTTAAACGTAGATATTTCAAATTTACGGGCTGCTCTTGATGAAGAGGAAAGATCAAGGATAGAAATCGAGGATGACTGCATCCTGATCATTGTTGACGTTCCCATCGTTACATTGGAAAATGACATCAACAAATATTCAACATTACCTCTGGGAATTATCCTGACAAATGAGAATATTGTTACGGTATGTCTCCAGGAAATCCCAGTCTTTAAAGATTTCATCCTAGGTAGAGTCAAGGAATTTTACACCGTCAAGAAAACCAGATTTATTCTGCAAATTCTTTTTAAGAATGCCTCATACTATCTTAATTATCTGAGGCATATCGACAGGATGAGCAGCACAGTGGAAAGAGAACTGCATAAATCTCTGAAAAACAGGGAGCTTATTGAACTTCTTGAACTGGAAAAGTCGCTGGTATATTTTTCAACTTCACTTCGAGGAAATGAAATCGTACTGGAAAAGATGCTCAAGCTGGATGCCATAAAGAAGTATCCTGAGGACACGGATCTTTTGGAAGATGTAATCATAGAAAACAGACAGGCTATTGAGATGGCAAATATCTACTCCAACATTCTTAGCGGGACAATGGATGCCTTTGCCTCAGTCATTTCCAATAACCTTAATATGGTCATGAAATTCCTGACCTCGGTAACCATCGTTATGGCCATTCCCACCATCATTGCCAGCCTGTTTGGAATGAACGTACCAGTGCCCCTATCCAGCAATCCCTATGCTTTTCCGCTGATTTTTATGATAACCATTGGGGTGTCAGCCCTTGTAGCCATTTATATGATGAAGAAAAAATTATTTTGATCATACAAAATTCACATTGACAAAATAAAAACGACATGGTATTATCTTATCAATTGAATATGAACTTTCGGGGCAGGGTGAAATTCCCGACCGGCGGTAATAGTCCGCGAGCCAAAAATGGTTGAACTGGTGTAATTCCGGTACCGACAGTAAAGTCTGGATGAGAGAAAGTATACGACATATGCTATACGTTTGTTTTTGTATAGGGTAGTTGATTAAGAATTGTTGACGCTCCGAAGTAATCTTACTTCGGAGCTTTTTGTCGTGTTGTTTGCCCATAAAGCATCAGGACCTTTCCCCCTTATGTTTGTGCCTGATGCTTTAAGGCGGCAATAATAGATTGAAATAAGGAGACTTCCCTTGGACGAATATTTTATGAAAAGAGCTTTAGAACTTGCTGAAAAAGGCGAAGGATGTGTAAATCCAAATCCTCTTGTTGGTGCCGTTGTGGTAAAAAACGGTAAAATAATCGGAGAAGGCTATCATGAGTATTGTGGCGGTGCCCACGCTGAAATCAATGCCTTTAGAGATGCTGGGAGGGATCTGGCTGGGTCAACTCTGTATGTAACCCTTGAACCTTGTTCTCATCACGGGAGAACACCCCCGTGTGCGGAAGCCATTGTAAAAAATAAAATTGCTGAAGTGGTTATTGGGATGAAAGATCCTAATCCACTGGTCAGCGGTAGTGGGATAAAAATCCTGTCTGATAATGGGATCAAAGTCAGGATCGGTGTTTTGGAGGAAGAAGCCCGACGTTTAAATGAAATATTTATAAAATTTATTACCTGGAAGCGGCCGTTTTGTCTCATGAAGACTGCAATGACCCTGGACGGGAAAATTGCCACAGAAACCGGGGAATCAAGATGGATTTCCAATGAACAGTCAAGAGCCTACGTACATGAGATCAGAAATAAATATGCTGCAATAATGGTGGGAATCGGAACAGTTTTAAAGGATGATCCTAGTCTTACCTGCAGACAAGGGGAAGACGAAAAAGAACCTGTCAGAATAATCATCGATTCTAATTTGCGGATACCATTAACGGCTAAGGTATTAAACTGCAGGACACCTTCAAAAACCATTATCGCCGCAGTTGAAGGTACTGATCCGGAAGGTATTAAAAGGATCGAAGAAAAAGGGGCAAAAGTAATGCTTACTCCACCGATTGACGGCAGAGTCGATTTCCCTTTCCTCATGGATTTGTTGGGCAAGGAAAATATCGACAGTATACTTCTTGAGGGAGGCGCTGAACTGAACTATAGTGCATTGAAAAGTGGAATCGTGGATAAGGTGATCAGCTTCATCGCTCCCAAAATTATAGGTGGCAGAAATGCTCCCACCCCAGTAGGCGGAAAAGGTGTAAGAAACCTTCAGGAGGCATTCATGTTTGAGAATATAAAGGTAAAAAGTTTCGGGGACGATGTGATGATAGAGGGCTATCCCATTATCAATTCATCTGAAAGGAAGGTTGAATAAATGTTCACAGGACTGATTGAAGAAAGCGGAAAGATCCTTGATATCAAACGGGGAGCCTTGTCTGCCCGAGTTACCATACAGGGGAACAAAGTTTTAGAGAATGTTAGAAAAGGAGATAGTATTGCGGTAAATGGCATCTGCCTCACAGTTACTGACTTCACAAATCAGAATTTTTCAGTAGATGTCATGCCGGAAACAATAAGGATGAGCAGTCTCGGAAGCGCTCAGCGAGGCAGCAAAGTGAATCTTGAAAGAGCTCTCAGGCTGGGCGACCGGATGGGAGGACACATTGTTTCAGGTCATATTGACGGTACAGGAATTGTGATTGCTTCCCAAAGGGAGGATAATGCGGTGCGTATAAAAATCGAAGCTAAGCCGGAAATCATGAAATACATCATCGCCAAAGGGTCCATAGCCCTGGATGGCGTAAGCCTTACCGTTGCTGATATCTCGGACACGTGGTTTGAAGTATCCATCATTCCCCTGACAGGGGAGGAAACAAATCTTCTTGGGAAGAAGTCGGGTGACAGGATAAACATCGAATGTGACCAGATCGGTAAATACATTGAACGGCTGATGCAGTTTGGCAAGGACCAGCCAGGAAATTCTTCAAAACGAGGGATAGACCTTGAGTTTCTGCTGGAAAATGGATTTTAAAAGGCGTTAAAATGTTGAAGTGTTGAAGTGTTGAAGTATGGAAATGCTTAAATCTGGCATACTTAGGACTTGTTTGGTGGTTGGGTGGTTAGCGAAATACAAAAGCGTTGAAGAGCGAAAGTGCATTTAGGCGAATAATGTTAAAGTGTACAGATGATTTAAAAAATAACGATGATAATATTGAATAGCTAATGGCTAACAGCTAATAAGGAGGAAATATAACAATGAAATTTAATACGATTGAAGAAGCTTTGGAAGATATTAGAAATGGTAAAATGATCGTCGTGGTGGATGACGAAGACAGGGAGAACGAAGGGGATCTGCTGATGGCGGCTGAAATGGCAACCACGGAAACCATCAATTTTATGGCCACACATGGCAGAGGACTGATCTGTATGCCCATGGAAAAGGACAGATTGAAGGAGCTGGGAATAAAGCAGATGATCCAGGAAGTCACGGATCCAAAAGAGACTGGATTCACGGAAACGGTAGATGCCGCTGAGACGACCACAGGTATTTCTGCCGTTGAAAGGGCATTTACCATACGAAAACTGGTTAATAAAGATTCTAAAGCAAGCGACTTTACAAAACCGGGACATATATTTCCTCTCATCGCTAAAGACGGAGGAGTCCTGGTCAGAACGGGACACACGGAAGCAGGAGTGGATATCGCAAGACTTGCAGGTCTTTATCCGGCCGGCATCATATGCGAGATCATGAATGACGACGGAACCATGGCAAGGATCCCTGACCTGGAGACTTATGTGGAGAAACATAATCTGAAGATCATCACCATCGCTGATCTGATTGAATATAGGAAGATCAACGAAAAACTGGTGGAAAGAGTGACAGAAGCCAAAATGCCTACCCGCCATGGGGATTTTAAGGTCATTGGCTACAGGGATGTAATAAGCGGACAGGAACATATTGCCTTGGTAAAAGGGGACATATCAGGTGATAAGCCTGTGTTGACAAGAATACACTCTGAATGTCTTACCGGTGAAGTTCTGGGCTCATTGCGATGCGACTGCAAGGATCAGTTTGACGCTGCCGCAGTGATGATCGAAAAAGAAGGTTCAGGAGTGATCGTTTATCTCAGACAGGAAGGTAGAGGAATAGGGCTGCTAAATAAACTTAAGGCATATGCCCTCCAGGATCAGGGAATGGATACAGTAGAGGCAAATATTGCTTTAGGATTTCCTGCAGATATGAGGGACTATGTTACGGGAGCTCAGATCCTTAAAGATCTGGGAGTCAAAAAAATTAAGCTGATGACCAATAATCCGGAGAAAATACAAAACACAGAGTATTACGGAATAATTGTCAGTGAGAGGGTTCCTATCGTAACCGACCAGAATGTATCAAATATGGAATATTTAAAGACCAAAGAAGAGAAAATGGGACATATATTCTAAAGTTGGAAAACATGATAAGTAATATCAATGCAAATAATAATAAAAAATGGAGGATTTTAAAATGAAAACATATGAAGGCAAGTTAATATCACAGGAGAAAAAATTCGGTATTGTCGTAGCAAGGTTCAATGAGTTCATAGGAGGAAAGCTGCTATCAGGTGCAATAGATGGTCTTGTAAGACATGGCGTAAATGAGGAAGACATCGAAATCGCATGGGTGCCGGGAGCGTATGAAATTCCATTGGTGGCTAAAAAGATGGCGAAAGGAAAGAAATACGATGCTGTAATTTGCCTGGGAGCCGTCATTAGAGGTTCTACTCCTCATTTTGATTTTGTAGCAAATGAAGCGGCAAAGGGTATTGCAATGGTTTCTCTGGATACGGAAATACCTGTAATATTTGGGGTGCTTACGACAGATACCATCGAGCAGGCCATAGAAAGAGCAGGTACAAAGGCAGGAAACAAGGGCTATGAAGCCGCAGTTACAGCAATCGAAATGGTTAATCTTCTTTCTGAGTTCTAAGATGTTTAATGATGTAAGTACTGTCATTTTCGATTTTGACGGCACCCTGCACAACAGCATTCTGATCTACGGACCGGCATTCAGAAAAGCCTATGCTTTTTTGGTCAAAACCGGAAAAGCTCCTGAGAGGGAGTGGCAGGATGAAGAAATTTCCATATGGCTTGGGTATAACAGTCAGGACATGTGGAATGAATTCATGCCTGGACTTGATTTTGATTTGAAGCGAGAAGTCAGCTCCATTATTGGAGAAGAGATGCTTAAACTGATTGATTCGGGTCATGCAAAGCTCTACGAGGGTGCTTTAGAAGTTGTTAAAGAATTGAAAAGAAGAGGAATCGATCTGGTTTTTCTCAGCAACTGCAAGAAAGCATACAGAGATGCGGTCACCAGGGCATTTGGGCTGGATGAATATTTTTCTTGTCTTATTTCTACGGAGGAATTTGATTTCATTCCCAAATACGATATCATACGAAAAGTCAGCAGCAAATTTCAGAAGGAAATTCTCATCGTTGGTGACCGGATCCAGGATATTGAAGCCGGATTTATGAATGATATCCGTACGGTAGGCTGTGTCTACGGATTCGGAAAAGCTGAAGAATTTAAGCTTGCGGATGCGCTGATAAAGGATATACGAGATCTTCCAGATCTTCTGTGAAAATGGCACCGGACAGTGAAGCTGTGCCGGTGTTGTTTCATCAACTAAAGATACCAAATTCCTGGGTTATGAGATATAATTAGAGAAGAAAGTATGAAACAGGAGGGTTTTTATAATGAAATTCGAGATCGTTGAAAACACTGATCAACTGGTTTTATGCATAAGAACCAAAACGACAATTCAAGCACTCCCTAGGATTATTGGGCAAAATTATATGAAAATCGTAGAATACATGACACAGGTTGGTGAGAATCCAATGGAAGCCCCATACACAGCATACTATAGTTTTGATAAAGAGAACGTTGATGTGGAAATGGGTTTTCCCGTCAAAAAAGCGTATGAAGGAAGCGGTGAAATAATATCTTCAATTTTGCCCGGAGGGCAGTATTTGACCTTTCTATTTAAAGGGCCTTACAATGAGATGGCACCGGTTTATGAAGAAATGGAACAATGGATCAAGGATAATGGTTATCAGAAACCTCATGCTTACTACGAATATTATTATAATTCACCACAGGATGTGCCCGTTAGTGAGCTTCTTACGAAAATAGCCATGCCATTGAAAAAATAATAAGCAAATGAAAGGATACCTCTGCTTGAAGTGCAGGGGTATCTGTTATAATGTGATAGGAAAGCAGGAAGCGAAATGCCATCAATGAAGGACAATATACTCGAATATTTCGAAAGTCAGCCTGGTATCGTCATATCGGGAGGATTTATTGCAAAGGAACTTCACATCAGCAGAACTGCTGTTTGGAAAAACATAAAAACCCTCATTGAGGAGGGCTACGATCTTATTACGGTCCCGCAAAGAGGGTATTATCTTGATAAAAACAGCGACAAACTTTCAGAAAAGCTGATCAGGAAAGAACTGAGAACGAAGGTAATTGGAAAAGACCTCAGGATCTACCCGACCACAACATCAACCAATGACCTGCTGAAGGAAATCGCCAAGTCAGGAGGCGCAGAAGGTACTGTAGTGATATCAGAGGAGCAGACAAAAGGCAAAGGCCGAATGGGGAGAAGTTTTTATTCCCCTCAAGGGCAGGGAATTTACCTCAGCATACTTTTAAGACCTGATAAGTCCGCAGACAAAGCCGTATCTATCACCATTACGTCAGCAGTCGCCGTTGCAGAAGCTATTGACAAGGTTGCAGGGGTGGATACCAGGATAAAGTGGATCAACGACCTTTTTCTTCAGGAGAAGAAAATCTGCGGCATACTCACGGAAGCTTCCATGGAAATGGAAAGCGGAAAGCTGGAATATGTGATCGTAGGGATCGGAATCAACGTGAACAAAAAAAACTTCCGAGTCCCTGAGCCTCTTGAAGGCGTCATTGGCTATATTTCTGAATCAGGAGGTATCGATCTTCCTATCTCCCGAAACAGACTGATTGCAGAGATTTTAAATGCGCTGGAGGCGGTTTATTTCAAGGACGATTTTTCTTCAGTACTAAAGACTTACAAAGATAAATCGATTGTTTTAGGAAAATTTGTAGAAGCATCCATCGATGGAAAGCTGCAAAGAGTAAAAGCGATGGATATTGACGAGGATGGCAGACTGATCATTCAGAAGGAAAGCGGTGACATTTATAAGTTGAACTCCGGAGAAGTGTCAATAAAACACTGGGAATAATGAGCAGAGCAGAGTACTACATAAGATTAAGAAGGGGATTTTAATAAGACCCCGGTTAGGAGATCGTAAATAAATGCAGTTATCTTTTTATTTGATCGTATTGTCGCCATATCTGGCTATACTGCCTGTAATTGGAATGTTTTATAAAATATTTAAAGAGAAAATGACGGTTTCACTTGATCCCTTGAACGCAGGTGTTTTTCTGCTTTTTGTGTGGGCACTGATTTCAGGTGTCATCAACAGGGATATCATGTCCACCCTTTCTTCCTTTGTGATCCTTCTTTATCTGAGTATCAATATTTATTTTCAGACGTATTATAATAATGAAATCAAAATAAACAAGCTGATAATGTCCATCTGGAAAATATCTCTTATCAGTGGGGTCATTGGGATCATGGAAAAGGCCGCTTCGTATTTTATCGACATGACCTGGGTCGCGAATTATTTCTGGAGCCCAACTTATAAGCCGTCCGCAGAAAATTATCGAATCTATTCAACCTTCGGGAATCCGAATATTGCAGGAGAATGGTTTGCTTTGATGGTTCTTGTAAGCATCTATTTGTTTGAGAAGGCTAAAAGCGGAACGAAAAAATATTATCTTGCGGCAATGCTGCTGTTTTCAGCCGCATTGATTTTTACAGGGTCAAGGGGAGCCGTCGTTGGACTTGAGATGGCCATACTGGTTTATGCACTATTCAGCAAAAACAAGAAAACTCGAATAGTGCTGATCTCAATATTTCTTGGTGTCCTTGCTATTGCGCTGCTTTCGCCGGAAATCAATCATACTGACAGCGCCCGGAATAAGTGGTGGATCCTGTGCCTTGCACTATTTACAGAAAAACCTGTATTTGGATGGGGAATGTTTGGGATCCTGGAGCAAACCGGTAATATCCATGCACATAATATCTGGCTTTCTCTTGCAGCGACTTTGGGGATCGGAGGAGTGCTTGTTTTCACATGGATCCAGACCTACCTCTTCAGAGGACTTAAGAGGCTTTATGATGAGGGCAGCATGGTGGTTCCGCTGCTGGCAGCAGTACAAGGTCTTATCCTTACCCATGGATTGGTCGATTTTGTCATGATGGCGCCTCAGGGAGGGATCATGTACCTGGTGGCTTCAGCTATGATCAGCAGCCTTACCTTGAAATATGACAAATATCCTGTTTTGCAGATGAAAAAGATAAGTCAATTATAAAGAATTAAGCATATGAACCGTAAAGAATTGGAGAACTAATGTGATTGAAGCCATGAGGCAGGGGTAATTATACTATTATAATAAAATTAAGGAGGGATCATTATGGCGCAATTAGGTGAAGTATTCCTATGTGAACTATGCGGTAACGAAGTAACGGTAACGAAAACAGGAGGAAATCCTGAAATATTTTGTTGTGGTCAGTCGATGACGAAAGTAAAAGCTGCAGAATAAAAGAACAAAAGTAGGGAGACTGAATGAAATACATATCGTGGAACGTAAACGGGCTTCGTGCAAATGTGAACAAAGGATTTATGGATTTTTTTTCCAAAGAGGATGCGGATGTATTTTGTGTCCAGGAAACGAAACTTCAGGAGGGTCAAATCAATCTGGAGATTGAAGGCTACCAGCAGTATTGGAATCATGCGGACAAAAAGGGTTATTCCGGAACAGCAGTATTCTCAAAAATCAAGCCTATCAGTGTGGAATATGATATGGGAATCGAGGCAAATGACAGAGAAGGCAGGGTCATAAAACTTGAATTTAAAGATCATTTTTTCATAACGGTTTATACTCCGAATTCCCAAAGGGATCTTGCCAGACTGGATTACCGGATGAAATGGGAGGAAGATTTTCTTAACTATCTGAAGAACACAGAAAAGATCAAACCGGTCATTGTGTGCGGAGACTTGAATGTTGCCCATAAGGAGATCGATCTCAAGAATCCTAAAACCAACAAAAGAAATGCCGGGTTCACAGATGAGGAACGAGGTAAGTTTTCTGAGCTTATTGAAGCTGGGTTTGTGGATACCTTCCGACATTTCTATCCGGAAACTGAAGGTGCTTATACCTGGTGGTCCTACATGTTCAAAGCCAGAGCGAATAATGCCGGATGGCGTATCGACTATTTTATGGTGTCTGAATCTTTAAAAAACAGACTGGTGGATGCGTTGATTTATTCGGATGTACAGGGTTCGGATCATTGTCCCATAGGGCTCATATTAAAAGACTGATTAAACCGAAAATCCCCTGCTCAGGCAGGGGATTTTCGGTTTAATGGATATTTTGAATCCCGGAGGTACGCCGAGTTAATAAAGTCCCTGTAATGTTTAAGTTTTCCCACATATAGAGGTGTAAGCTTGCTGCAGTTTTCGAAATCCCTGGCAGAAGCCAAATTGGAAGGCTTTTCAAAAAGAGCATTTCCGCTGTATTCAAATGCTGAAGCAACAAATTGAGAACAGAAATATGCATTATATCTGGGGATATTGATATTAAACATGATGCCAAAGAGGCCAATAAAATTATAGCGGTAGCGATCCTTATTCGATTCGAAGTTGCTGACATATTCTCTGATTTTACCGTAAGTTTCATCATCCACATTTTCTAAACAATAGACAGCGCACTCGGCGTTTACAAAGAGTTGTCCCTGTATATTCTCTCTGACAAATCCCCCTATGATGGGATTATGATATTTTTTTCTGCCAAAGCTAAATACATCCTTCAATTCCTCGTCGAAGGATATGGATACATGATTGAAGGGATCCTTGGTATATAGTTTGATAAGTCGGGTCATTACTGAGCCGGTATCGGTAAGCAGAATATATAAATTCTTTCTCATTCTAATAACTCCTATGGTCAAAATTATTGTAAACCAACTACGATTATATCAGAAAAACGCATTTTGGTAAATAGACGGAATTATTCATACTTAAAATAGCGTGAGGGATGTTTCCGGTATTTTTGTTAAGGGTATCTATTAGAAGGAATAACATTATACAGACAAGGAGACGATGTGATGAAAGAGGCCAGACAAATCAAAGAAATTATCCACGGCAGTGCAGGAAGAGATGGGGCGGGAGTAAATTTACAGAGAGTTTTTTCCCATTCCAAAACCAAGGAGCTTGATCCGTTTTTGATGTTAGATGCATTTGATTCTAAAAATCCTGACGATTACACAAAAGGATTTCCGTGGCATCCACATAGAGGAATAGAAACTGTGACTTATCTGATAAGCGGGAAAATCGAGCATGGTGACAGTATGGGAAATACCGGAACGATTGATGAAGGATGCTGTCAGTGGATGAGCGCCGGCAGCGGAATAATTCATCAGGAAATGCCTAAAGCCAGCGATCATATGCTGGGCGTTCAGTTATGGGTCAATCTGCCTGCCAAATTAAAAATGTCCGACCCGGCTTACCGGGATATCCGGAAAAAAGATGTGGTGGTTGTAAAGGAAGATAATGCAACGGTTAAAATTATCGCCGGAGAATATAAAGGCAGTTCCGGTCCGGTCACTGGAATAGCTGTGGGACCAACGTTCTTAGATATTGAAGTTGATCCGGAAAGTGAATTTGTTTTGGATACCCGGAGCAGCGATACACTTTTTACATACATTATGTACGGTAAAGGAAAATTCTGCGGTAATGATGAAGAGTATGGCAAAGGTTCAGGCATACTATATACAGAAGGAGATTTTATCAAGATCGCTACCGGAATGGAAAGTATCAGGGTTCTTGCATTTTCAGGACAGAAGCTTAACGAGCCCATCGCCTGGAGCGGCCCCATTGTTATGAATACCCAGGAGGAACTGGATTTGGCATTTAAGGAACTGGGTGAAGGTACCTTTATCAAACATAAACAGTAAGAAAAATTTATTGAAGAGGCTGTAAATAACTGTTATATTGAGAGTATAAATACCAATAAGGAGTGATTTTTATGTCGACTTACAATGTAATGACTGTCCTTGTCAACCAAAGAACGACAGAAGCTAAACTGCTTCAGGAAGCACTTACGAAATATGGATGTATCATAAAAGTCAGACTCGGATTACATGAAGTAGGTGACCGTTGTTCAGAAGAAGGCTTGATCATTTTGCAGCTGGCAGAGGATGACGCTCAGGTAGATGAGCTTAAATGTGCCCTGAATTCCCTGGAAGGTGTTGTAGCTAAAAATACAAGGATCACTTCAGGTGAGGAATAAAAATTAATAACCTCAGATATAAATGAAAATCAGTACCCCGAGGTACTGATTTTCTGTTGTGACACGAGAATAATGCGTGGCCTGCACTGCAAATGAACAGGGAGGAATGAAGATGGACAAGGGACCATTGATATTAAACGTTAAGCTGGTTATCGGTATAAGCGCATGCTGCATGGGTGCCCATGTAAGATACAACAGCAAGGGATGGGATATGCTGATGAATCTCGGAAGAGAAAAAAGTGAGTTTGTATGGTGCCCAGTGTGTCCTGAAGTATTTTCAGGTATGGGCGTGCCACGTGATCCCATCCATATATCAGGGGAAAGCGGGAAATCAGTATGGCAGGGAGAAGGGAAGATTAAGTCCAGGTCGGGAAAGGAACTGACTGAAAACCTGAAAACAGGATGCCAGGTAAGCCTTGACATCTTAAAAAGGACGGGAGCAAAAGCCTATATCTACATGGATGGAAGTCCAACCTGTGGGGTCTACCGGACTACTCTGAAGAATAAAAGGACAGGAAAGCCACCAGGAGTATTTGGAGCGTTGCTTCATGATGAAGGATATTTTCTGATTCCGGCGACTGACCTGCAAAGTCCCGTGAAGTGGTGGGATTGGAAGAGAAGGCTCCTTGCATTTCTTTGGCTCCAGGATGCAGTCATAATTAATAAAAGAGAACTCTATGAAGTCTGGTACAAATATAAATTCTTATGTCAGGAGCTGGATGAAAAATGGGCAAGAGAGAAAGGCAGAGAACTGGCTGCTTTGAAAAATGAAGTCGATAGGGATTATATAGAGAACTTTCGAAACGAGATCCTTGAATTGTTGAGAAAACCTTCGACGCTCAATAAGATCGTCAATAGACTGTGGAAACACTACAGCCACTACAGGAAGGTAACCGGCGAAACCATTGAGGGCATTTCAGGTCAGGATTCGTTTAGGAATGCAACAACTGCAGCCCGGGAGCTTAATAAAATTGAGAGGGCTTCTGAAGAGAAGGGGATTGTCTTTGGAACATCCCCTGTAATTTTAAGAGGAAATAAAAACAGATGAAATAAAAAGGAACCCAGCGCCCGAACGGGCACTGGGTTTCCATGAATAATCAGGACTTTAAGATGTCCAGAGCCTTTTCCAACAGGATAATAACTTCTTTCTTGCTTTTATAAAAGGAAGGGATTTTTGCCTTGAAGTCATCGAAATAATGATCGATAGCTCGGAGGAGATTCGACTCATCAAGTACAATAGACAGATATTTTCCGCTCCTTCTGTTGCAGACATTAAAGGTTGCCCCATGATTCTCTTTGTAAAAGATATTCAATTTGTCGTAACCCAGGTCGTGATTGATCGTATAGAAATACAGGTTATAATTTTCATATTCTCTCAAATGACATAAAAGAGTTTCGAGAAGAGAGATAAGCTCTTTGCCTTTTACGACTAAAGTTCCCTCAGAAAGGAAACTGCCAAAAGAGTGCCGGTACATTTTTGTATGTACGATTTCGTCAAGGATATTTAAGTTGACGTAATCGGTATAGTTGTAATAGGCAATATTCTTGTTAAAAGAACTGACCATGCTTTCATATAAGCCGATATCTAAAGGGTTATGAAAATAAGCGCTGATGAGTTTTTGAGGAAGCAGAAATGAATTGAAATGATTCCGTATGGCAGAATAACACCCAGGATATTCACTGAGCGTTGACCACTGATCGATATAATCCACTTTGTTTTCCTTGTTGTAAAAGCTTAGCAGCGTCTCGCACTTCCGAATATAACTGTAAAAATTTTGTTCAAATATTCTCACGGATATGGGATCATCATAATAGAAGGTGTAATTCTCATTTACAGTGTCAGAATTTGAATAGGAAACAATTGCTGCCCCATCTTTCTTAATAAAATAAGTCCTTTTAAGTTCAGAATCCAGGTATTTGGGGTAGTAGTATGAGCTGATTTTTCCCTTCAGGTGTAGGGGTATCCAGTAATTCAAGATATTATATATTTCGGAAACCTGTCTGTTGACGGAATGTATGATGGTTATATGGTGCTTTTCATCCACAAGTTTTTCCAGCATTTTTGACCAGGTATTTAGAAAGACTGGATCCTCCGTCATCCAGAGCATATCCTCTTCGCTCATCAGAAGAAGTTCATGTTTTTTGTCCGAACCCAGTATGGATTTTAAGAAATTGATGACTGAATTTCTTTTTCCTTGATTTCCTTGATAGAGCTTCACGTTGATCGTTTGATTTTTTCCTGTTAAACCTGTTTCGAAATGGTTGATATTGGAACTGTCAGGTACAGCATCGGCCTCAGTGATAAGCCTGTTGATTCTTTCAACGATCCCAGAGGATAAAGAAGGTGATTCAGTGCTTCTTAAGGGTGTTTGAACACCGGAATTCACAAGCCAGTCGGCTAAGATCTGGAGATCCGAATAGATGGGAGAGAGCATCGCTCTTGAAGCATGTTCCTTTATGATCTCCTTCAGGTATTTTTTTTGATAGTCATAAATGCAAAAATTAAGAAGGTATTCGGAAATAGATAGTAGGTAAGGTGATTTATGGCTGATATCTCTTTTGCCTGTTCTCCAGCGACTTATCAATGAAGGGTCGACATTTATTGATTTTGCCAATTTGCTGTTGTTGATTTTAAGAAAGTCCATTAATAAATTGAGATTATTAGCATAACTCATGGGGATCCACCTCCGGATTAATAATTTAATGATGACATATAGTGACATTGTGTGTCAATGACAAATCACCTAAATAAATGAAAAAATATGGAAAAACCTTTATAATAGGTTTAAGTAATTAATTTGTCATAATTCCCGATTGTTAGTGGTGTAATATTTTATCTGGGACACAGAAGTTTTTTGGGGGATGCATTAGGAACGGGTTGTGTCCGGATAACATGATGATTGCACGAACAAATATCTCTGAAATGGGATAGACATCGGGATTTATTTTTTTGCATTTTACTCTTCATTAATTTTTTTATCACATTCTGAACAAACTCCATAAAGCTCCAGGTTGTGTTCTACGAGTCTGAAGTTATTTCTTTCCGTTATCTTTCGAAGTTCCTCCAGGGGGCAAAAATCAAAGCTTTCCACTTTCCCACAGTCCAGACAGACCATATGATGGTGGTGTTCGTCTGAGCAAACTAATTTATAGAGCGATTTACCTTTGCTGTCTGAAGTTTTATGAAGAAGCCGGAGTCCCTCCAGTAAAATCAGGTTACGATATACAGTTGTGATATTTGTAGCAGGATAGTCTTTTTGGCATTCCGTTAACAGTTCTTCAGCGGTGACCATTGTTTCACTGAATTTATCTAAAACTGACAGCAGAGATAATCTCTGGTTGGTCAGTTTAAAACCGGCTTCTTTCATACGTTTTTCAAGCTCATGGATTTTCATTTTTTACTCCTCTAAATGTGCACTAAGATAATTCCATTATAATACAATACCATGTTGACTACTACAAGAATAAGGGATAAAATTAAACTAAATGCAAACGATTTGCAATAAGGAGTGGATTTCAATGTTGAGAAGCAGAAGGCTTCTGATATTTGCCATGATATTGATTTTGCTAAGTTTAGCTTCATGTTCCCAAGGCGACACAACAAAAGACCAAAATGATAAATTGACGATTGCTGTTTCCATCGTTCCCCAAGCTGCATTTGTGGAGAAAGTGGCAGGAGACCTTGTGGAGATCGTAACCTTGATTCCGCCGGGAAATAATCCGGAAAATTATCAGCCAAAACCTAAGGATATAGCATCCCTTAGTATAGCTGCGCAGTATTTTACTGTTGGTGTGCCCGCAGAAGAAGGCATAGTCTCGAAAGCGGCAGATTTGAATCCCAATTTGGAAATCATTCATTTGGAAGACGTCGTCGGAGCAGCCTATCCTGACCTTGAAATTTCTAAGGAAGGAAGAGATCCCCATATATGGGTTTCGCCGAAAAGAGCCATCGTAATGGTAGAGTCAATCAGAGACAATTTAGTGAGGATAGACGCGGATCATGCTTCGGTTTATAAGAGGAACGCTCAAGCCTATATTTCTGAATTAAAAGCGGTGGACGCTGAAATCAAACAGATCATTAGAGAAACCCAACAAAAGGCTTTTTTGATCTATCATCCGTCACTAGGATATTTCGCTGATGATTATGGTCTTGAAATGGTATCCATAGAAGAAGACGGAAAAGAAGCAACGACCGTAAGATTGAAGGAAGTCATTGATTTTGCGAAAAAAAATAATATACAGGTGATATTTTACCAGGTGGAGCATGACAAAACCCAAGCCCAGACCATCGCCGAAGAAATTGGAGGAAAAGTCGAGGAAATCGAACCCCTTTCTTACGATTATGTGGGAAATCTCAGAAAAATGGCTGGAATTTTCAGGGAAGTTTTAAATTAGGGGGCAGCAATTTGGATATCATAAAATTGAATGGAGTTTTTGTCAGATATAATACAGACTGGGTACTTGAGAATATTGATTTGACCATCAAAGAAAAAGAATTTTTAAGCATCATCGGACCAAATGGCGGAGGAAAGACAACCTTGATCAGAACCATTATGGGATTGAATGAACCTGAAATCGGTGAACTATGGGTAAAGGAAGGACTTAGGATCGGATACGTCCCGCAATTCACCCGCTTCGACAGAAGTTTTCCCATAAATGTTTATGATACCATCATTTCCGGCAGACTTTCTTCCCAAATAAAAGCATTTAGTCGTTTTTCAACTTCTGATCGAAGGCTTGCCGACGAAACCATAACCCGAATGAATCTTGGCCGGCTAAAGTTTAAACAAATCGGCAGACTGTCAGGGGGGCAGCTTCAGAAAGTGCTTATTGCAAGGGCCCTGGTCGCAGAACCTGATGTGCTGCTGCTGGATGAGCCCACTGCTAATCTTGATGCAGAAAATAAAGAGGAAATCTATTCCATACTCCAGGAATATAACCAGGAAAAGACGATCGTTTTGATTACCCACGATCTTGAATATGTCAACGATAAGAAACGTGAGATCATGGTCCTGAACAAGAAAGTGATTTACCGGGGGGAGACGCCTCAAAAACATGAATTGGCATGCATCAACGGAGATATGTCTGGAATGATTAATCGCTCTGCTGAGAAGGATGGTGGGAATGATGTTTGATCTTATTATGAACTACCGATTTATGCAGAATGCCCTGATCAGTGCAATTCTATCCAGTGTGATTTGTGGTATCATCGGAACGATCATTGTGGAAAAGAAGCTTGTCAGCATGAGCGGAGGAATCGCACACACTTCTTTTGGAGGGATCGGACTGGGATATTTGCTGGGGATAGAACCTCTCATTGGAGGGCTGTTGTTCGCCTTGGGAGCTTCCATGGGCATTTCTTATATAAAACGGAACACCAACACCAATGCGGATACTTTGATCGGCATGTTCTGGGCAGTAGGGATGGCTCTGGGCGTGATTTTCATTGCCCTGACTCCGGGATATCCGCCGGATATGACGTCCTATCTTTTTGGTGACATCCTCACCGTGTCTCAATCCTATGTAAAAGTGATCGCTTTTCTTGCCGTATTGGTGATCGTTGTCATAGGGAGTATTTTTCAGTACTGGAAAGGGTATCTTTTCGACGATGAATATATGCGGATTCTGGGGATAAATACAATTATGCTGGAGTATCTGCTATACGTCCTTATCGCCTTTAGCGTAGTCATTCTGATCAAGGTCGTTGGAATCGTTCTGTCCATTGCACTTCTGACTATTCCACCAGCCGCAGCGAAAATCATGTCCAATAACCTCAAAGGCATCATGAGCTTTTCAATCATTATAGGATGTATCACCAGTGTTGGAGGCATGTTTGTTTCCTACTACTTCAATATCCCATCAGGCGCAACGATCATACTGCTTTCCATAATGGTGTATTTTATCCTTTTTATCTTCAGAAAATTGATTCCTGCAAAGGAATAAGGACAGGTTTCCTGTGAGATTCATTCAGGAAACCTGTCCTTATATTAAATACGATCAAGGATTTTCAAACCTTCATCTAATTAAACGTCTAAGATACTGCCATCAGTTCCAACAGTCACTACCTGCCATGGAATCATTTTGCCACTGCTTCTCATGGCGTCAATGACCGCATTTGTTATCCCACCGCAGCAAGGCACTGACATTCTGAGGACTGTGATACTTTTAATATTGTTAAGTTTCAGGATATCTGCAAGCTTCTCTGAATAGTCCACACTGTCCAGTTTAGGGCACCCGATAATGGTGACCTTGTTTTTCATGTAGTCGGCGTGAATATTTGCATAGGCAAAGGCCGTACAGTCTGCGGCTACCAGAAGGTGTGAATTGTTAAAGTAGGGGGCGTTTGCGGGAACAAGCTTTATTTGTACAGGCCAGGAACCCAGCTGAGAAACCGGCTTTTCGTAATTTGCCTGAACCCCTTGAGTAGTGTCAGCTACCGGTTTTCTATCGATCGTCTTGGTCTGAGATCCCGGACATCCACATGCAGATGCAGCAGGCTCACTTGCTTTTTCTTTCCGGACTTCAGCAGCCTTCATATCAAATTCAGCAGCATCCTTTTCTTCCAGTGTCATTGCACCAGTAGGACATTTCGGCATGCATTTTCCCAATCCATCACAATAGGAATCCGATATCAGACGGGCCTTTCCATCGATCAGTTTTAACGCTCCTTCGTGACATGCGGATATGCATAGTCCGCAGCCTACACATTTTGACTCATCTATATTGATTATCGTTCTTTTCATTAATCATTCTCCTCTTTGTGTTGTGTTCTATGCTCATATTATATTATAATTAGTATCAATAAATCTGTATCTCTGGATACAAAAGCGTGATCAGGAGAAGAAATGATAGAAAAATATTATAGGATCCTTGAAAAAAACCCACTTTTCAGCGACATTGATGACTACAGTATTGAGCAGTTGATGGAGTGCCTTAATCCAACCGTAAAAAACTATAAAAAGCACGAATTCATAGCCTTTGCCGGAGATGAATTCACTTCCATGGGGATCGTTCTGGATGGCCAGATTTCCATTGTGAAGGAAAACGCCTCAGGAACGAGGGTAATGATGTCCCTCCTTGATCCGGGAAGCATGTTTGGGGAGATGATCGCCTTTACGAATTCCGCAAAATGGCCGGCAACGGTTCAGGCGACAAAGAATGCAACAATTATGTTCATGAGGAAGGATGCCATAATCGGCGAATGCCACAGAATGTGTACCTGGCATAAAACCCTGATCCGAAATATGCTTAAAATCGTATCTAACCGAGCGGTCATGCTGAATAAAAAAGTTGAGTATCTCTCCATTAAAAGCATGAGAGGTAAGCTCAGTACTTACTTTATCGAAGAATTTAGAAAAACAGGGCAGAAGCTGCTGAAACTTTCCATGAACAGAAATGAACTTGCTGATTTTCTAAATGTTTCCAGACCTTCCATGTCAAGAGAACTGGCAAGAATGAAGGAAGAAGGAGTCATCGACTACAACAAGAACCAGGTGGATATTCTGGATCTGGAGTCTTTGAAATTTATGGCAGAATGAAAAATGAATGAGGCGGATAGGATGAATGTAATGGATTTCGAAGAATTATGGGACAAAATCCCCAATGAAAGAGAACTCTCAGATTTGAAAAGCTATTGGGATTTAAGGGCTGAGGAATTCAACGCCGACAAAACCAATAATTGCGATTATGCAGAAGAGATACTCCTGGAGAAGGGGTTGATCAATAGCGAGAATCATATTTTAGATATTGGCTGTGGTCCCGGAAAATGTGCAATAAAATTGTCAGACCGTGTAAAGAGCGTAACCGGAATCGATATATCGGAAAACATGATTGCTTTGGCAAGAAACAACGCGCTTGAGATGAACGTAAAAAATGTCAGTTTTGAAGTGATGCCCTGGGAGAAGGCTGATCTAGGAGAAAGAGGCTGGGAAAAAAAATTCGATATCGTACTGGCATCCATGACGCCTGGAATCAGCAGTGCCCAGACACTGGAAAAGATGAACCAGGCAAGCCGGGGATACTGCTTTTTAAGCTCTTTTGTTCAGAGACGGGATCTCATGCTGGAGATCAAGGAACATCTCGGGGAGTCTAGTACAGCAGAGAGACAGGAAAATAAAATATATATCGCTTTCAATATTCTTTGGCTTTCAGGCTATTATCCAGAGATCATTTATAGAGATGTTGAAATAAATTCATCCTACACTTTTGAAAAGGCTTGCCGAATGTACTCAAGACAGTTTTCGGCGGATGGTGAAAAATCTGAAAAAATAAGAAAATTCCTCCTTGAAAGAGTCAATGATGAAGGAATGATCCAGCAGCAGTACATGGCTAAAATCGCATGGATGTACTGGAAAATTAATGCAAGGAGCTGACCAAAATGTTTAAACTTGAAAATTGCGTTTCTTACATTGCTACAAATGCAAGCAAAGACCTCACTGAAGGCTTTGAACGAAAACTCAGTACCCATGGAATTTCGAGAGTGCAGTGGACGGCGCTGTATTATATTGGCCGGCAGGGAGAAATAAGCCAGAAGGAACTTGCTGACCTTATGAGGATCAAGGAATCTTCCACCACCAGACTGGTTGATCGTATGGAGAAGGAAGGCTATATCAAGAGGCAGACGGATGAAAACAACCGAAGAAAAGTAAATCTTTTATTGACTCCTCAGGGGAGGGAGTTAAGAGAAAATAGCCTGCACTACGGACAGGAATACAGCGATTTCATTTCTCAAAACATCCCTCCGGAAGATATGGAGACCTTCATGAGAGTTTTGGATATTATGAAACAAAATTCAAATAGATGTTGAATTATTCGCTAATACTTAGTATACTAAGTATTAGCACACTAAGATGAATGGAGGAATAAAGAATGGCAGATTTAAAATTTAGTATCAAAGCAAAATGTGAAAACCCTACAAAAATGGTAGTAAACACAAGAGGCTTTACCATGGTAATTGACGAGCCTAAAAGTTTGGCGGGGACGAATGATGGAGCAAACCCCGTAGAATATTTGATAGCGGCTTTAGCAGGATGCCTTAATGTTGTCGCCCACATGGTGGCCAAGGAGATGTGCTTTGATTTAAGAGGTTTGGAAATTGATATTGATGGCAATCTGGATCCAATGAAATTTATGGGTAAATCGGATGTAGAAAGAACAGGATATAAGGAAATCAGGGTGAATATTAAACCTGACACCGATGCGGATGAGGAAACCTTGAAAAAATGGCTGGAAATCGTAGAACAAAGATGCCCTGTGAGTGACAATATTGCCAATGCAACACCAGTAGTAATCAAACTGGCAGAATAATTAATACAACAAAAGAAGCGGGCCGATAACGAATCGGTCCGCTTTCAAATTTTTATTTTAGTATTTCTGCTTTTTTCTTGTTATGCTCTTCTAAAGTTTTTGAATAATAGGTTTTGTTATCGCCATAAACATCAGAGAGGAAATAGTAATACTCGTGCTCTGCAGGTTCAAGGGTGGCAGCAATGGAAACTTCACTGGGTGAATTTCCAGGTCCGATGGGGAGACCGTCAATCATATATGTATTATAGGGGGAATCTACCTTAAGATCGTTTGTGGTGTATACCAGCTTATGCACACCCAGAGCCATTTGAAGCGTAGCGCAGCTTTGGAGCCTCATATCCACCTTCAGTCTGTTGTAGAAAACACCGGCGACGATTGGCCTGTCTTCATCAAACCTGGCTTCGTATTCCACGATGGAAGCAAATGTAAGTATTTCATGAATACTTAAGCTGCTGCTTTCGATTTTTGACTTGTATCCAGCTAACACCCTATCCATCTGATCCAGCAGTTTATAACCGGCTTCCTCAGGGGTGATGTTTTTGCTGTTGAAGTGATAGGTATCCGGGAAGAGATAACCGTTCAAAGGATATTTTATTCCGGCCTTCTTAACATCTTCCGTGACGAACCAGTATTTTTCTATAGCAGAATCAACAAACTCATCGCTGTTCCACACTTTCAGGATGTCCTCCGCACTGGTGGTCGTTTTTTCTGAGAGGATGGCTGCCATTTCATCCAGTGCTTTTCCTTCCGGGAAAGTTACCACGATGGTATCGGGAAAAACTGCCTTGCCGGAAAAGATTTTTGCGGTTAGTTCAGGGGTCGTCATGGCAGAGGATACTTCGTAATACCCTGCCTTCAGGTTTGAATATTTGCCTATTTTAGCGTTGATCCTGAAAGCGAAGGCATTCTTTATCAGCCCTTCTTTTTCCAGCTTTTCAGCTAAATCAACAATGGAACTGCCCGATTCTACCTGGAAAGTTATCGTTTTGCCGCCGCGGTCTGCCGGCTCAAGCATGGAGTTATAAGTCTTGTAGGCTCCACCCCCTGCTATGAGCAGTATAAGTACAATAGCTATGGCTATCTTTGATTTAATATTGGACATTAAAATTTTCACCTCATAAATATTATTTTACTCTATAATATCATATTAACCTGTGATTCACAAAAAAAACCGGCTGAGAAATTCAGCCGGTTGTAAATCGAAACTTTAATATTTTAGTAGTTCGTTGCTCTTAATTCAAAATATGCCTTGGGGTGATTGCACACCGGACAAATTTCCAATGCGGCGCTACCAGTATGAACATGTCCGCAATTTCTGCAAACCCAAGCCTGTGGGGCATCCTTTTGGAAAACCGTATTGGCTTTTACGTTTGCAAGAAGCTTTCGGTATCTCTCTTCATGCAGCTTCTCAACAGCAGCGACACCGGAAAATTTTGTTGCGATCTCTGCAAAGCCTTCTGCTGCAGCAGTTTCTGCAAAACCTTTGTACATGTCGGTCCACTCGTAGTATTCCCCCTCAGCAGCAGCCAGAAGATTTTCTTCTGTGCAGCCAATGCCGTTTAAATACTTGAACCATAATTTGGCGTGCTCTTTTTCATTTCCGGAAGTTTCAGCAAAAATGGCACTGATCTGCTCATAGCCCTCTTTCTTGGCCACAGAGCCGAAGTAATCGTATTTGTTTCTTGCTTGTGATTCACCTGCAAAAGCAGTCCATAAATTCTTTTCTGTTTGGGATCCTTTTAAATCTTTCATATCAAGTTGTCCTCCTCTAATATATTTGAATGATTTTGCCGTAGGCACCTATTAAGATATACCCATGGAAATATGATCCAATCATTTATTTTAGCATAGGAAAGTTCGACTAGCTCGCTGGAGTCCAAACTTTCCTATGCTACATGAATAATGCGTCGACGCTATTCCTGTAGCATAAGATCCAATTTTCCGCTGTCATTAAGGGCCTTCAGGTCTGTGTAGCCTCCAATAAATTTGCCACCAATAAATATGAAGGGTACTGTTCTGTGACCGGTTTTTAATGCCTGTTCCTGAAAAGTATCGTCATCATTGTCGATATTGATTTCTGTGAAACTGATATTTTTTGAAGATAGCAATTTCTTTGCATAGTTGCAAAATGAGCAGTAACTCCATGTATAAATGATTACTTCTGACATATTGACCTCCTGAATTGTAATACGATATTATTTACCCAATATTCATGCAATAAAACAAAATCGAATCTGAAATCACTTCCAGATCCGATTCTGCATGGTATTTTAACCTTTCAGGATATCCATTGCTTCTTCACGATAGCAGTCCATAAGGTAAGGAATTTTTGTTACCTTGGCACATTCGTCCGTCAAAGACATCAGTTCCCTTCGTGTGATGGAATCTACGTTGAAGCATCGTGCGCCGGCCATAAGCTGCTGAAGACCAACCTTGAGTTTGTCAGCATAACTATAGATGCCGATGGCGCCTAAAGGTATTTTATCGATTTCGCTAGAGCCAACCATTTTTTTGACCTGCTCGTAGCAAACGAAAATCTCCTCAGGAGTGGTACCGAACTCACTGACGGTTCTTGGAAGATCGCCGTCTTTCATCCATTGATCGATATTCTTTCCAACCATGCCGGGTATCATCAAGGCTCTCCCCATGCATACGGCTTTCACGTAAGGAGCGCCTAATGCGATTGCTTTGAATAATCCGTCTTCAGAACTGAAACCGCCGGCGAAGGCAAGGTCAGGAACTCGCTCTCCTTTGTCATCCAGGATTTTTGCGAATTCATATGCTGCTGAATGCAGGTAGAGTGATGGCATGCCCCACTCCTCCATCATTCTCCATGGGCTCATTCCTGTTCCTCCAGGAGCGCCGTCAATGGTTAGAAGATCGATTTTAGCATTGGAGGACCATTTGATTGCCATAGCCAGCTCTCTCAGGCCGTAGGCTCCGGTTTTAAGGGTGATCCTTTTAAAGCCTAGCTTTCTCAGCCTTTCCACTTCACCCATGAAGTCATCTTCACTGACAAAACCCAGTCTGGAATGTCTTTCAAACTCCTTGATGGAGCCATGTTCATATGCCAGCTGATTTACTGGGTCAGAAGGATCCGGTGTAACGATGTATCCTCTTCTCTGAAGCTCAAGAGCTCTTTCCAGAGAATTGATTTTGATCTCTCCTCCGATGCATTTTGCCCCTTGTCCCCATTTAAGTTCAATAGTCTCAATATTATGTTTATCAATAATATATTCAGCAACACCTAGTCTGGTGTCCTCGACGTTCATTTGGATAAGGATTTCTCCCATGTCGTTATGATATTTTTTGTAAGCCTCAATACGTCTGTCCATGTCTGGGGCCTTAATGACTTTGTTGTCTTTATTGAGTTCAAGGGCAGGATCGATACCGCATACGTTTTCACCGCATACGATGGTGACACCGGAAATTGCAGCACCAACTGCAAAATGCTCCCAGTTCTTTCTGGCGATTTCGGTGGAGCCTAACGCGCCGGTGAAAACCGGTAGGGCCATTTTGACCTTTTTATCCCACCCGTAGGATGTTTCTGTATTAACGTTAGGGAATCGGGCTGTATCAGGATCTCCCACGACTCCGTCAGGTAAACCGTTTGCACCCATGGCATATCCCTGGATGTTAAGATGTGAGTAATCAATGGGGTAGTCTTTATCTCCCCCTGCGGTGATATATCCAAAAGGACCTGGATAGATCAGTTCCCTGCCTCGGAAAGTAGCTTTAAAAACTTCGCAGTTGCCCTTGCAGCCATCGATACATCGTGAACAAATGCCGCTTGAAGGGACAACGTTCTTTGATCGGTTGGATGTTCTTGTTGCATCATTGCCATTTGGTGTTTGCAAATTCATCATAAAACCTCCTTTTAATCAATTACAAATGTATTGTAATACATTATAATATTATATATAAAATTAGATGCGAATTAAACTCTAAAATAATAAAAAACAGTGATAATTCAAATAATAA
>JAAXUP010000163.1 GCA_013335935.1 Eubacteriaceae bacterium
CCAGATAGATGAAGATCATATACGTGGGGTAATGGGCAACAAAGAAATCATATTTAGAAACAAACATGATAAGTGAAATGATTGAAACTGCGATTTGATAGATGATGTATTGTTTAATGGTAATGGATGTGCCTTTGGAGTAATCGATTTCATATTTATTTTTTAAGATCATGATCTGCGCAGGCTGGGTTCCGCTGCCCATAGGGGTAAGCATGCCATAATACTGTCCGGCAGAACTGAGATAAAATGCAGAAAAGAACTTGATTTTCCCAGATATGTTATGGGCGATGATATAAATGACAGACGTATTGATAATCAGATATGCAAGCATACAAAATAAAGCACCGTAAATATATAAGATGTCGATGCTATTAAGGAGTACGATGATTTCCTTCGTCTGAGATTGTGTGTAAAATAAATAAGCCGTAAAAGCTGCCACAAGGATAAAAAAGAACGCTTTGATCATTCTGTGCCGCCTTTTCTGGCTCATAGAAGATCAAATCTTTCTTTCTGGGCTTTGCAAATTGGACAAACCTCTGGTGGGTTGTTCCGGGCGCAGATATATCCACATACGCTGCATCGCCAGATTGGGTATTTTGATTGAAACAGCTGACTTTTTTGTGAATTGACGATTTCAGCCTTTTTTATCGGATTTCTTCTTTCTGGGACACGCTTAAGCTCTTTTCTGCCATCAATGATTTCCTGAGTGACATATAATGCGCAATAACAGCTTCCATAGTCGTTAAGATCGTCATCTCGATAATCGCAGGGACAGATAATATCCTTATCTTCCTTGAAAATCCCTTTTGAAAGCCTGCAGGGACAGGAAATATAACCATACCTGTCCTTATTGACAAGAAGTCCTTCACCCAGATCTTCCACGAAATCAGAATCCGGGTTGAGATGATAGCCTGATTTTTCTGCATCTGTTTTTAGTTCCTGGACAAATTTTAGGACCTTTTCACGATCTGTCATCTAAGGCTCCCTTGATACTGTCTGGGTCGTATCCGATGATGCAGTTATCTCCATTTATAACAATGGTGGGGTATGAACCGTGGGCATTTAATCTTCTGACCTCTTCGTCGATGATATCTTGATTTTCGTCCGATTCAAGATCCGTGTATACATAATTGTAAGCGACGCCCAGTTCGTCAAGAAGCTTTCGAGTTTTCCTGCACCAACCGCATGTGCTTAACGCATAGAGCATAATATCGCCCTTATCTATTCCTTCAACATGAGTAGCTTTGTACATAATTGGCACCTCCTGAATGATTATTAATTCAATTATATAACTACTTAATTGACTTTACAACGATAATGTATTGTGATAGGTGTGATATCCTTCATTGTACATCGAATATATTGCTTGACATTGACGTTACGTAAGGGTGTATTCTAGGATTGTCAGGAGGTAATCAGAATGGAATATACAGTACAAAAACTTGGGCAGCTGGCTGGAATCAGTCCGCGAACCCTCCGGTATTACGATGAAATTGGGATACTAAAGCCAGCAAGGATCAATTCGTCGGGATATCGCATATATGGGCAGAAGGAAGTCGATCTTCTTCAGCAGATCCTTTTCTACAGGGAGCTTGGTGTCGAGCTGGACAGCATCCGGGATATCATCACATCACCTGGATTTGATGGCGCAGTTTCCTTAAAGATTCACCGGGATAAACTACTGGAAAAGCGGGAACAGCTGGATATATTGATCGCAAATGTAGAAAAAACAATTGCCGTAACGGAAGGGAGAATTACAATGAGCAATAAAGAGAAATTCGAGGGATTTAAAAAGAAAATGGTGACGGATAACGAG
Source organism: Eubacteriaceae bacterium (assembly GCA_013335935.1). Lineage (GTDB taxonomy): Bacteria > Bacillota > Clostridia > Eubacteriales > Alkalibacteraceae > JAAXUP01. The sequence continues at coordinate 1,817 of JAAXUP010000163.1, forward strand.
AAAAAATATGGCAGGGAAGCAAGAGAAAAGTACGGAGAGGACGCTGTAAACAAGTCCAATGCTAAGGTCCAGGGGATGACTCAGGAGCAGTATGACGAAGTGACCGCGCTGGCTCTGGAAATCAGCACGACGCTGGCGGAAGCCTTCAAGACAGGGGATCCCGGGGGAGAACTTGCACAAAAAACCGCTGAATTGCATAAAAAATGGCTGACCTTCTACTGGGATAAATATTCCAAAGAAGCCCATGCAGGCCTTGCCCAAATGTACGTAGACGATGAAAGGTTTACAGCCTACTACGACAAAGACCAGCCGGGAACAGCCGTGTTTTTAAGGGATGCGATATTTATTTATACGGGATTGGCAGTTAGCAATTAGCTGTTAGCTGTTAGCTGTCAGCTTCTGGCTTAAATGTTTAAATGCTTAAATGCGGAACGCACAAAATGCGTTCCCTACACATTAGCCCTTCAGATTTTTCGGGCGAACAATGTTCGCCCCTACTGTGCCAATTTTCGCATTTCAACACTTCAGTACTTACACATTTTTACGCTTTTGCTTTTAGCCAATAGCTAATCACCTATTCACCAACGAGTCGCTAGTCCCTAGTCTCTAGTCCCTAGTTGCAAGTCGTACGTATGCCAGTTTTTTGCATTTCAACACTTCAACGTTTTTGTATTTGCCAACCACCCAACCACCCAACCACCCAACCACCTAGTCACCCAACCACCCAAAAAGCACTTGAGCTAGCGACTAGCGTCTAGTGACTGTGGACTATTCAATCTCCAACAATATCGCTCTCATGGGGGCGCCTTCTACGCCTCTTATTTTAAGGGGGGCGGCGACCAGAAGGTATTCGCCTTCAGGGACATCCCAAAGTCTGAGGCCTTCAATGATGAGAATATCGGCATTTAAAAGGGTCAGGTGAGTGCCGTATTCAGGCTGGTTCCTTTCAATCCCAAGGGCGTCGATACCGATGCCTTTAATTTTTTTCTCCATCAGGAACTGGGCTCCATCTTCAGTCAAATAAATAAATTCGAAATTAAAGATATCCGTGCTGGAATTGGCAGTTTTCAGCAATATGAAGTCACCTTCCTGAATATCCTTATCCTCCAGATCCATTTGAGTGATGCCTTCTTTAATATAGGTCATATCGAAGACTTTGCAGGGAGTGACAACATCCCCTAAGTCCAAATCATCGAGGGATTTTCCGTTCTCAATGAAATGAAGAGGCATATCAAGGTGGGTGCCGGTATGCATATCAATTGATATCCGGGATTCCATTGCGGATGAGGATCTAAAGTCTCGGGTAATGGAAATAATAGGGCGTTTTTCATCCAGGTTCTTATAAACCTGCATTTGTTCGTCGATAGTCATGGAAACATCATATATTTTCATAATTCTCCTCCTGTTTTTTCTTCCCTGTGCCACCATTTCCGCCCGTCTTTCTTAAGGAGACTATCGGCTTCCATCGGACCTTGGGAACAGTCACTATAAATTTTCAAATCCGACGATCCATGCTTGATACTGTCAATAAAATACCAGGATAGCGCCAATTCGTCCCATCGTGTAAACCTGGTGGAATCACCCAGCATGACATCCCGAAGTAGTTTTTCGTAGGAATCCGGACTGTTATAATTGTATTGGCAGCTTTGACAGTATTCCATCTCGGCAACGACAGTCTCATTGACTACTGCCGGTTTTTTTGTATTTAACCGAAGATGTATCCCTTCTTTT
>JAAXUP010000164.1 GCA_013335935.1 Eubacteriaceae bacterium
ATAATGGATAATCCGGAGCGGGAACTAAAATCTCGTCGCCACTATCTAAAAGTCCATTCATGGAAAGTGTGATCAATTCACTGACTCCATTTCCGATATATATGTCGTCAAGGGTGACATCCATAACGTTCTTTTCCTGGTAATGCTGCATTATCGCTTTTCTGGCGGGAAAAATCCCCTTTGAATCACAATAGCCCTGGGAATTTTTTAGATTGATCCTGACATCATGGATGATCTCATCAGGGGCAAACAAGTCAAATGGTGCAGGATTTCCGATATTCAGCTTGATTATGCTTTCACCGTTTTCCTCCATTCTCATGCTTTGCTCCATGACAGGTCCCCTGATATCGTAACATACATTGTCAAGCTTCCTGGATTTCTTAATAAAATTCATATTTTCATCTCATTTCCAGTGTAAAATATTTATCCATAATTATACCAGAAGAAAATTCATAATACAAGAATACAAGAAGTATCAAAGGTATTCGAATTGTAACAAATTCATGTCACTATGATTTTCTTATGATCTCAATGCTGTAGCCATCGGGATCCGTAATGAAATAAAATCGAGGAGGTGTTCCAGGCAGACCCATAAGCTTAGTCACTTTGTACCCCTCATCGCTATGTTTCTTATGAGATCCTTCCAGGTCTTCAACAACCAGAGCGATGTGGCTGTATCCATCGCCTATAGTATAAGGCTCTTCCCTGTCATAATTATAGGTCAGTTCCAACTCATGGCTTCTTAGGTCATCGCTAAGATAGACCAACGTAAAACCATTCTCCGGAAAATCCTTTCGTTTTGTTTCCTGTAGTCCTAAAGCTTCCTTGTAGAAGTTGAGTGAACTTTCCAGATTTTTTACTCTGATGCAGGTATGTACAAATTCATATTTCATCAGGCCGCCTCCTTAATATTTGTGTTTTTTCGCAAAAATTTAAACTCTCGAAATATATACTTATCGTCGATTATATCATATTAAGTTAGCAGTTAGCTATTAGCTGATTAGCTTAAATGCGGAACGCATGAAATGCGTTCCCTACGAAGCTCACTTCAACACTTCAAAATTTACGATTTACAATTTACGATGTACAATTATTGTGGTTTTAGAATCCAAATTTTAAATAATCAAACATGAAATGGATTCTAAAATTCTTATTTTATAAAAACATTTTAGAAAAAGTTCTTCTGTATGGACACAGCTATGCCCTGTTTTCTAAAATGAACAATCATTGTAAATTGTACACTGTACATTGTAAATTGCCCCTGCCCGCCAACCACCCAAAAAAGTCATAAGTCCTAAGTCCTAAGTCCTAAGTATGCCGGATTCATTCGCTTCAACACTTCAGCATTTCCACGCCTTTGCTTTTCCTAACCGCTAATTGCTAATCACCTGACAGCGAAATTTAATTTTTTATTAATTGTATTCTAATCTTCATGATTTATAGTGTACATATAGAATGGAGGCGAAAGGAAATGAATAGAAGTTTGCATAAATCAAGAAGGGATAAAATGTTCCTCGGGGTATGCGGTGGTGTGGCCGAGTACTTCCAGATCGATCCTTCCATAGTAAGGATCTTATGGGCAATTGCGGGTTTGGTTTACGGAACCGGCGTACTTTTATATTTTATCGCAGCATTTATACTTCCCTACGATGAAGAGGACGACACAGCGGCTTATGAGGAAAAAAATCCTGAACAAGCCGAGATAGACAGCGATAAACAGAAAAAAATTCTGGGAGCAATCATTTTGCTTGCTGGTGTCTTCCTTCTTATGAGAAACTTCAGATTATTCTTTGATATGGATATATTCTGGTCTGGGTTGCTCGTAGTGATGGGATTATTGCTGATCTTTAAAGGAAAGGGGAAACAGCAATGAAAAACAGAAATCTAGTCGTCGGAATTATCCTTATACTGGTAGGCGGTTTTTGGTTTTTGGATAATCTTAATCTTATTAATTTTTCCGTCAGATATATTTTTGATGCACTTTGGCAGTTGTGGCCGCTGATTATTGTATTTGTGGGGATCAATATCATGATAAGCAATAAAAAACTGGAAGGCATTTTATGGATCATTTTTTTATTGATCATTCTTGGTTATGCCGTCCTGCTTCAATTTGGCGGACCTGTATTTAACAATAACAATGATAATAACGATAATGGTGATAATGGAGGCAGTTACAGCGAGAATATCTATGATTACCCCATGACTTCGGATATAAAATCAGGCAGCGTTAAACTGGATGTGGGAGGAACGAAATTCTCCTTAACTTCAGATGGCTCAAATAATCTGACAAGCATCGACTCAAACCTGGAGGGTCTAAGTTACAATATCATGGACAACTCTGGGGGCAGCAGTTCAGTTGAAATAAAAAATGACGGAGATCTCATCAACATTGGTGACTCCTCTGACAATTATCTGGATACTTATATCAACAACTCCATTCCCTGGAAGATCGAGGTTAACTGCGGAGCCGTCTCTGGTGACGTTGATTTAAAGGATGTCATCGCTGAAAAAGTTAACGTATCTGTCGGTGCTGGCAAACTGGACATCACCCTGGGATCAAAAGCGAAGAAACTGGATTTTGATCTTAGTAGCGGCGTTTCTGAAGTAACTGTTTATCTTCCAAAAGATGCCGGCCTGAAAATAGATTTTCAAGGGGCGCTTAACAGTTCAAATATCAGCGAGCTTGGTCTGATAAAAAACGAGAACACCTACACCAGTACGAATTATGATACGGCAGCTGTTAAAATAGCATTGAAAGCAGAAATGGGATTAGGCAAGCTTGATTTCCATTATTATTGATTATCTCTTGACACCTATGCACAAAAAAATATATAATTAAAAAAATTTATATTTTAACACGGCGATAGCGAAAACATTTGTCATCGGTTACAACGAGCGTCTGTGAAGCTAAAATCAGACTGACTGCAGATAATATGGTACCGTGAGCAAACTCGTCCTTAACAGGCGAGTTTTTTAATTTCAAGAGGGAGTGTTGTTAATTGATATGGAATGAAAAATATGAAACGATGTCCAGAGACGAACTTAGTTCGTTGCAATCGGAACGATTAAAAATCATGGTAAACCGCATATACCATAATGTGCCCTTTTACAGGAAAAAACTTCAGGAAGTAAACCTGCATCCTGAAGATGTTAAAAGTGTGGAAGATCTTAAAAATATGCCCTTTACCCTTAAGCAGGACCTTAGAGACAATTATCCCTATGGCCTGTTTGCATCTCCTCTTTCAGAAATCATCCGGATCCATGCTTCTTCCGGTACCACTGGAAAACCAACCGTTGTAGGATATACAAGAAATGATATAAACCTCTGGGCAGAGCTTTCTGCAAGATCCCTTACCTTAGGGGGTGCCGGAAGGCATTCCATGATTCAGATCGCCTACGGATATGGCCTCTTTACCGGTGGCCTTGGAGTCCATTATGGTGCTGAGCGAATCGGAGCTTCTGTTATCCCTATTTCCGGCGGCAATACCCAAAGACAGATCATGCTTATGAAGGATTTTAAAACCACAGTACTGGCATGCACTCCCT
>JAAXUP010000165.1 GCA_013335935.1 Eubacteriaceae bacterium
GGGATGATAAAATGTACGAGCAAAAATTGCAATTATGGTTAAAAAGCGATTATGTCAGTGAGACAGACAAGAAAGAATTGATCGACCTTCAGGAGGACGAAAAGGAACTTGACGACAGATTCTACCGAAATTTAGAATTCGGCACAGCAGGCCTCAGAGGCATAATGGGGATGGGAACCAACAGGATGAACGTCTACATTGTTGACATGACCACCCAGGGGCTGGCAAGCTTCATATCCAAATATGGACAGAAATACATGGAGAGAGGCGTAGTGATCGCTTACGACTCAAGGAATAATTCCGCGGCATTTGCAGAAAGAGCGGCCCTTGTTTTAGCTGGAAATGGCATTAAAACCTATCTGTTCGAATCCTTAAGGGCAGTTCCCCAGCTTTCTTTTGCAATCAGAAAACTGGGCTGTATCAGCGGAGTGGTCATTACAGCAAGCCACAATCCACCTGCATACAACGGCTACAAAGTATATTGGGAAGAGGGTTATCAGCTGACCCCTGAAGCGGCAGATGCCATAAGCGATGAAATCAACGGACAGCAGGATTTTTCCTCAATAAAGAAGCTTTCCAGGGAAGCAGCAATAGAAAAAGGACTTCTTCAGATCATCGGAGAGGAAATCGATGGTCCTTACATCCAGGAAATTTTAAAAGGAATTACCAGGAATGAACTGATTGCTGAAAAAGGAGAGGATATCAATATCATCTATTCACCTCTCCATGGTTCCGGCAACATCCCTGTGAGAAGGGCGCTAACGGAAGCCGGCTTTCAAAACGTTCATATCGTCAAGGAACAAGAGCTTCCTGACGGTAATTTTCCTACAGTAAAGGAACCAAACCCTGAAAAAATGGAAGTATTTAAAATGGCGAAGGAACTGGCAAAAGAAAAGGATGGAGATTTCCTTATTGCCACCGATCCAGATGCTGACAGAGTAGGGGTTGCTTATAAAAACGGCCAGGGAGAATTTATTAATCTTACAGGCAACGAGATCGGAATTCTTCTCACAAATTATCTTCTGATGACAAAAAAAGAACAGGGAAGTCTTACCGATAAAGGTCTTATTATTAAAAGTATTGTAAGCACGGATCTGGTGGAGGATATTGCAGCCAAATATGGAGTGAGCGTCATGAGCACCCTCACCGGGTTCAAATATATCGGTGAAATTATGGAGGAGTACTCTAAAACCAGGCTGAAAGATTTTATCCTTGGCTTTGAGGAAAGTTATGGATATCTCATGGGAACACATGCAAGAGATAAGGATGCCATTATGACAGTGCTTGTCATTGCTGAAATGGTACTCTACTACAAAGAACTTGGGAAAAATCTGGGGGATGTGCTTGTTGACATCTATAACGAATTTGGATATTGCATCGATAAAATCATTTCCTTTGAAATGTCAGGTAAAGAAGGCGCAGCCAAAATCCAGAAAATTGTTGATTATTTCAGACGAAGCATGCCCATGAAATGGAATGGAAAAAAAGTCGCGATAATCGAAGATTATCAAACCGGAAACAGGAATATCGTAGGAGATAGCGTAGAAAAACTCTCTCAACCTGAGTCGAATGTTATTAAAGCTTATCTTGAGGATAAATCATGGTTTTGTGTGAGACCATCCGGGACCGAACCGAAAATTAAGATATATTTCTCAGTCAGAGGCGATTCAATGGAAGACGCCAAAGCCAACCTTTCAGGTCTGCTGGAAGAGATGAACGAAAAAGTCGCTAGCCTCCTGAATTAGACTTCCAGTTTACCAAAGTAATTTTTAGAATTGTGAGGAGCAGGTATGGATACCAAAATTTTGGAAAAATACGCAAAAACATTGATCGATTACTCTTTGTCAGTGAAAGAGAAGGAATTGGTGGTCATTCAAGGGGCAATCGAGGCAATGCCTTTAATGGAAAAATGCTACGAATATGTTGTGGATGCCGGAGGGCATCCACACATTTTTATTAAACATCAGCTGGATGAAATCCTGCTAAAAAAAGGTTCTGATGAACAGATTACCTTTGATGATCCGATTTCTGAAGCCATTATCACAAAAAGCGATAAAATGCTGAACATTGGAGGCAGCTCCAATACAAAACATTTAAGCGGTGTTGATCCCCTGAAAATCGCCATGCAGAGAAAGAGCGGCGGGAGGCTCAGCAAGATCTATATGGACCGGGTGGCAAGAGGTGAACTGAACTGGACGCTTTGCATGTACCCAACAAATTCCCTTGCCCAGGAGGCAGGAATGTCCCTTCGGGATTATGAGGACTTCCTTGCAAGGGCATGCTTCCTATATGATGAGGATCCGGTGATGTCCTGGAAAAATGTCAATCTTCGGCAGGCAAAAATCATCAATTACCTTAAGGATAAGAAGGAAATACGTATCCTTTCCAGAGATACAGACATCAGGATGAAGGTTGGGGGAAGGGTCTGGATAAATTCAGACGGCCATACCAACTTCCCCAGCGGAGAGGTTTTTACAGGCCCTGTAGAAGACAGTATACAAGGGCATATCCGGTTTTCCTTTCCGGGCATCTATGCAGGCCAGGAGATAGAGGATATCAGACTGACCTTTGAAAAAGGTGTTGTGGTAAAAGCTGAAGCCGCAAAGGGGCAGGAGTTGCTGGAGGCACTGATCAAAACCGATTCAGGGGCTTCAAGGGTAGGAGAAGTCGCTATCGGAACCAACTACGGAATTAACCGATTTACGAAAAATATGCTCTTCGACGAAAAGATGGGGGGAACCATCCATCTGGCCCTGGGTAAATCCTACAGCCAATCGGGAGGCGTAAACGAATCGGCGATTCATTGGGATATGCTCTGTGATATGAAAGAGGGCGGAGAGATTTACGCCGATGGAGAGCTGTTCTACAAAAACGGCGCCTTTTTAGAGAATAGAGAATAGAGAACAGAAAAGGAGAGTATTATGCGAATATTGCTTGATACGGCAAATTTAGATGAAATCATAAAATGTGCAGACATTTTTTACCTTGATGGGGTAACCACAAATCCTTCCATTATCGCGAAAGAAAACGTGGATTTTATTCCCCATATGAGAAAGCTTGCAGAAGCCCTGGGACAGGAAAGGGAACTTTTTGTTCAGGTCATCGCGACGGACTATGAAGGGATCATTGACGATGCGAACCTGTTAAATGAGCTGATAACTGCTAATCTTTACATCAAGATTCCTGTGACCTTAAACGGGCTTAAGGCAATCAAGACCCTGAGCGCAAAAGGCATGAAGATAGCGGCAACATCCATCATAAACTCGCAGCAGGGTTTGCTGGCGGCTAAGGCCGGAGCAAAATATCTGATCCCTTACGTGAACCGGGTGGACAACATCATGGGTGACGGTGTGAATGTTGTGGGAGAACTGGTACGCATGATCGAAAGATACAAGCTAAACAGTGAGGTAATCGCTGCAAGTTTTAAAAACATCCAGCAGATCCATAATTGCGCCCTGGAAAATGTTCAGGCAGTGACCATATCTGCTGACCTCCTGTACAGACTGGCCGCAAACCATCTGACGGAATTCAGCGTTGATGAAT
>JAAXUP010000166.1 GCA_013335935.1 Eubacteriaceae bacterium
CCATACTGGATCAATTCTTTTGCCAGATCTTCAACATCTTCCCCCAAAAGGATTGCACATAAACTGACGCCAATCTCATCGGCAAGCTTTCTGCCTTCACCAAGAAGTTCGATGACTACCGGCATTATCTTGTTTTCTCTTTGTTCTGCAAATACCCATACATTCTTGTATTGGGTTATATCTTTTAAAGTCATTTCCAAACCTCCAAATTCTAAATTATATGCTTCGATTTCAGACTCTTTACCAGAGTATCCGTCATTTCCTCTATACTTCCTTCCAGCATTATGCCTTTGCCTTTGGGTTTCGCAGGAAAGGATCGAAACACCTTTGTAGGAGAAGCTTTCATTCCAACCGTATCAGCTTTTATATCCAGATCTGCCAATGACCATACCTTGATTTCTTTGTCATAAGCGTCAAATATACCCCTGACTGACATATGTCTTGGGGTATTTAATTCCTTTACTGTCGTTAACAGGACTGGGGTGGCTACACTGATAAGCATATAGCCATCTTCAAGCTGTCTTTGAACGGTAACTTCATTTCCTTCTATGGCGAATTCCTGGACATATGTTACCTGAGGGATTCCCAATCTTTCCGCAATTTGCGGTCCAACCTGAGCAGTGTCACCATCTATGGCTTGTCTTCCGGCAAAAATTATGTCATAATTGCTGATTTTTTTAATTGCTGCAGCAATCGTATTGGAAGTCGCCCAGGTATCTGCTCCTCCAAAGGCTCTGTCGCTTAGAAGTATCGCTTCATCAGCTCCCTTTGCCAGACATTCCCTCAGCATATCTTCTGCCTGGTTAGGTCCCATTGTTATTACTGTAACCGTACATCCCGGATGGCTGTCTTTTACCTTCAAAGCTTCTTCCAATGCATTCGAATCATCCGGATTCAAAATACTTTCAATACCATCCCTGATCAATGTCCCTTTTATTGGATCGATTTTAACTTCATTTGTATTTGGTACTTGTTTAACACAAACTATAACCTTCATCTTTACCTCCTGTTTATTGCTGCTCTTAATTCCATCTGTTTTGAATTTGTGGTTTTGCAGCTATTTATGTAAAACTTTAGTAGTTTTGTTCAGCCGACAATGTGCTTGAGTTCTCCCCACGCTGCTTCGAATATTTTATTATCCATCAGTTTGAGTTCCTCCGAAATCACAGGTTTAAACTCCATTTTTTCCAGAACATCTTTTTGGATATCTACTCCGGGAGCTACTTCAATGAGTGCCATCTTCCCGTTGATTAGTTTGAATACCGCTCTTTCTGTTACATACAGCACGGATTTATCATTGTCAGAAGCATTCTTACCACTAAAAGTAATCTGCTCGATTTCATTGACAAATTTTTTGTGTTCCCCATCTTTTAGTATTTTTAACTCACCATTTTCAATTTCTAAAGCTGCATCAACCGTGAATTTTCCACAAAACACAATCGACTTGGTATTCTGGCAGATGTTGATAAGACCGCCGGGACCTGTAATGACGCCTCCATATTTGCTTACATTCACATTGCCATGAAAATCTGCCTCTGCGAGACCTAGAAATGTAATATCCAGTCCCCCTCCATCATAAAAATCAAACATGGATCCATGATCGATCATGGCATCGGGATTGTAGTGATTACCAAATTCAGGGCATGTTGCAGGTATTCCGCCAATAACTCCGCCTTCGGTGGTAATGAATATACTGTCCGCTGTTGCTTCTTCTGCAACTACAGTTGAAATATTTGCTGGCAAGCCAACCCCAAGGTTAACAGTCATTCCTTTTTTCAACTCCATGGAACATCTTCTGGCGATGACCTTTTTATAATCCAGCTCCATCGATGCTGTTTTGCTGAACGGGACCCTCTCCTCTCCCGAAAACGCCGGATTATAATATGAATTCTCCGTCTGCCAGCACCCATCTTTATTTGTCGCCTTGACAATATAATCAACAAATATTCCTGGTACTCTGACGTCTTTGGGTTTTAAAGTCCCATTATTTACTACAAATTCCACTTGTGCGATCACAATTCCACCGGTGTTCTTGGTTGCCTGGGCCAGCGCAAGTGCCTCACTGATATGTCCTTCCCTTTCCATGGAAATATTTCCGTTTTCGTCCGCCGATGTGCCTCTTATTATCGCCGCATTTATGGAAAATCCTTTATAAAAAAGGTACTCCTCTCCGGAAATGGATATTAACTCAACAAGCTCAGTACCCGAATCTTTTGCTGCGTCGTTCATACAGCCACTGTCTATTCTGGGATCGATAAATGTTCCCAGTCCAACCTTTGTAATGATTCCTGGCCTTTTTGCCGCGATTTCTCTCCAGAGATTTACAACTACTCCCTGGGGCAGACAATGCATAGCTACTTTGTTCTCTGTAGCAAGTTTGATCATTTTGGCTGCACCGCCTGTATGTGCGGCAATCCAGGTTTTTACCATACCTTCCTGAGCAAATCTGTTTGTCCCCTTTTCCTTTGAATCTCCAGTTTTACTGCCTTGCCTGAGGACCAGGTTGAGGGGATGTCCTGTATTTATAAATCGATTCTGGAGTGCCAAGCCTATTTCATCCGGCCATCCGGAAAGTCCTAATGCACTTATTCCAAGGGTATCCCCATCCTTAATAAGCAATGCAGCCTCATCAGCAGATAAATACTTAACCATCCTTATTCTCCCCTTCCTGATTAACAGACATTATTAACTCTGATTTTTGTAAAAATAACAGGAACTCACTTGCATCTGTCTTTTTGAGTCCTGTTATTTTGTCAATGATATATTTTGAATTAACTAATTTTTTGTTCTGCTTCTTTTAGCTTTCTGGCATCGAGCTCAGTACGAATTTCGTGGAGCACTTCAGGAGTGATTTTATAGAGAAAGAATACGATTACAATTCCTGCTCCAATAAACATGGCAGGTACCAACGCTATTCCGGTTCTAATGCCTGATATCAGCCCTGGTGTAGCCGCCATATCCGCTACATATCCAGCGGATACTAAAACTGATGTAATGATCAAACTTCTCACAAATATTGCTGTTTTGATGGGGAAATTGATGAGAGACATAATGAAGCCTCCGGCATTCTTCCCCGTTTTCCATTCTGCGTAATCTACAGTTGAAGAGTACATGGCAACTCCCAATGCATCCGGTATCCCGTAACCCAGATATGCAACAAACATTATTGCAATAAACGAGGTTGAGGTCTGAGGGATAAAATAGATTGCAAGAAGTCCAAACATGAATATTGTAAGGGCCGTAATGTAAACTTTTCTTTCTCCAAATTTCTTAGCAAGAGGATTCGCAATAAACGATCCCAGCAAAGTGACCACATTAAGTCCTGTGAATAATATCGCAAGTACTGCGAGATTATTTACAACATATTTGAAATAGTAGAATGCCATCGCAAATACGATAAACCGGCCTAAATACCTTCCAAATTCTGCCAACATCAATCCCATCAATGGTGGATTTACTACGATTTGTTTTAACATTTCTTTTATTGTCAGTTTATTTTCTTTTCCGGTTTCTACTTTTATTCCTTTATG
>JAAXUP010000167.1 GCA_013335935.1 Eubacteriaceae bacterium
GCATCATCACCTACGTTCTGTTTGTATCGGGAGAAAAGTTCGTCACTTACATCGGAGCCAGCGCGCTGGGCGTCATTACGCGAATGATGGGTCTGATTCTTGCCGTCATCGGCTCGCAGATGGTGATCACCGGAGTGCGCGGAGCGTTCGGGCTGAGCGCCGGGTGACGATGTTGAGCCACGCATAATCGTCCGGTTCAGGAATGTCTCAACCTTTGCGCCGTTCTGTCTGCAATGCACTCCCGATGCCTTCAGGCATCCAGATTTTGCCGAGCTTTTTCAATGTTATCGAGTTCGGCGGCGCATATCAGTTGCATGATAGCGGTGAATGAGCGTGATGTGGAATTGTAGGGATTGCCAGGGGGCGACAGGAATCGCAGGCGGGTGGTGCTCCCAGGGCGCAGTGTCAGCCATCGTTTTTTTCGCGCTGAACGGCTACGATTTCGAAGCGCCGAAAGACGATCTCGTCGAAATGGTTTACGGCGTCGCCCGAAGCGAGCTCGAAAAAAGCGATGTTGCGCAGTTTATGAGGAGGTGGAGTGGGAAAGGAGTGATTGTAGATGAGCAAATGTTGGCTGTTGTCTTTCTTTGCCAGACAATACACGTGATGCGTATTCAACAAACTTAATTGTTTCTGTATATTTTTTTTGGATATTCACAGAGCTTGACATTAACCTCATCTTATTCAGAGACGCAATTATGTGATCCTCTTGATTTAAATTTTCGATAATATTTACCACATAACCTATAAATTTTTCCGAAGTTCCTTTGATTGTGATATTTTCATAAGGTATTATTTGTTTATCTTTTTCCATCTGTCTTATAATATCAAAGAATTCCCGGTACTCCAAACAATTTGGTGATAATATAATTCCTAACCACTCCTGCATTCCTTCTTGCTTAACTGCGTCTATTATTGGCTTTCCTACGACAACATCCCCCTTCAAAATCATATCCCCATAACTTATACATCCTCTTATTGGTAGCCCACTCATTATTGCCCTATTCATCAGTTTTTGCGCAAATATAATCAGACATTTAAGCTGTCTGTCGAGTGTTCGCTTTTCGGAAGTCAGAAATAAAGAATCACTAAATAATCTATGATTTATCCCCATAGCCTGCCTTTCGTGACTCAATGGCTGAAATATGTCCCCATAAATTTTAGCAAAATCGGCTAAATCGGGATTAGCTTTCACAAGATCACTAAATCCAAGTATATCAATAAATGCGATAAACTTTTTTTCCGATTTATAAAAGGAGTTATCTGAATTCATTATTAATATTTTATTTATTTAAAAAATCACTCAATATCTAAATGTAGAATATCAACATTATTCACATCCCTTTTTTTATACTGAAAATGATAGCCCGCTGATTTTATAAATTTATTCGCTTCTTCAACAACGCGTACTAGTTGATTGGTTATATTAACCCCATGGCAGCCAATAATTATTTCAATATTATCAACTTGGCTTTCAAGATAGTTTAGCCATGTGTCACAGCAGCCAAATATAGGTTCCTCACCCATATATCCATGCATGTATTTTAGCCCTAGTTCTGCCGGAGCTGAGTGAAAATATATCGCGTTTGTATCTTGGCAATCGCAATCTTTTTTCTCTCTACACAATCGACCTTGTTCGGTAAAAATAGTTCCATCGATTGCCAATTCCATATTTGCAGGAGTGTTATCAAATATATTTTTTCTTTTTATTTTGCATATTCCTTTTGTGCATTCTCCATTTTTTGAATCACACATCAATTGAATATCAAAAATAAAGCAACAATCTTTAAAATGTTTAAATATCGAATCGTCACTATTTAACTTACCGGGGTCAGACACGTACCTTGGATTATCTTGATCTTCACTTCTTCGAAAAACATTAGGTTCTGCAATACAAAATCTAATCTTACGCTTTGCAGTATTATTCAATAAGCAATATTTAAAGATAGCGTTATCCCTTGATCTTGTTGAAGGTCCGACTAAAAAGCCAAAAGTAGACGCAGTCATATATATTATATCAGATTGCGATACACAACTGTCTAATCGTTTAAAGGCGATCCTGTCCTTTCTTTGAATTGAGCCTTTAATTACCAAGTCTTTCTCACTTGGTTTTTTGTCATCTTTATCACGAATAGTTTCTGATGAAAATGGAAGATATGATAAGTAATCTTTTCTCAGATATCCACTCGTAACCAATAAATTTGGAAACAATTCAAGCAGCATTGTTTGAGCAAAAAAATTGTTAGTTATTACTGATGGCATCACATCATTAGCGTATACGATTTCTGAGAGTTTTCTTGCAAAATATGCCAATGTCGAACCGCTTTCTATAAAAAAAGTTTTTATGCTATTATTTTTCAATTCCTCAGTAAAAATATCGGATAGATGTGTTGCTAATTGATCTTTTTCATATTCATTTTTATCTAATCTGCCGATTATTTTTTCTAGTAGTCCAATATTTAAAAATGCATCAAAGAAGCGCAATTTTATCAGTTTATCAAACTCAGCTTTATTGGAGCTTAACTTGTCGACATGTGGCTTAAGTTCATTTAATTTTGCTATTATCTCATCTATATCTTTATAGGTATCATTCATAACTATCTCCTTTAATGATAGTTAAAAATTACAATAAAAGAGATATTATTCATTTTTTTTACCTCCCTGATCAATTGGGACGTCAGTACATGAATAAATAGTTTTTTTACACACATCAATTTAATATTTGCACCGAATAATCCCATAAAGTTTCGACAATTTCCTCACGCCAGTCCTTAGATTTTTTTCGGATCGCCGAATCCAACCGACCTCCATCCTCCCATCCGCCCCTCCATTCCCCAACAAAATCCTTCGCCGTCACCCTTTTTCGGGATTATCTTTTATCTTGGCGGCGGTAGCGTGAACGAAGTGAAACAGTGTTATGGTGAATATGGACGAAATGGTAACGACGGAATCAATCTCCCTGCTCAGAAAGCTTGAGTTCGACAAGGTGGCTCGTCATGCGGCGGGGTTTTGCATCTCGGCGATGGGGAGCGATCTCGTTATGGAGATGGGGCTTCCCGATGAGTGCGAGCGGGAGCTGGTGCGTGTGCTTGAGTTGAAGAATTTCCTGCTCGAAGGCGAGCCGCTGCCGTTTTCGCGCCTGCCCGATACGCGCGACCTGCTCGACAAGCTCGAAGTGCTCGACAGTTGGCTCGACGCCGCCGAGCTGCTCGATATTTTCCACTTGCTGCAAAGCGCCGTGCAGCTTCGCAAGTTCATGTTCGCCAGCCGCGAGCGCTTTGCGGAGCTGAACGAATTCACCATCCGGCTCTGGCTCGAAAAGAGCATCCAGTTCGCCATTTCGCAGGCCATCGACGAGCGAGCCGTGCTGCGCGATACGGCGAGCGACGCTCTGTACGAAATCCGCAAAAGCCTCGGCGAGGCTCGCGACGGGCTGCGGCGCAAGATGGAGCGCATCCTACGGCGGTGCCAGGCCGAGGGGTGGCTGATGGAGGATACCGTGGCGCTCAAAAACGGACGGC
>JAAXUP010000074.1 GCA_013335935.1 Eubacteriaceae bacterium
GAAATGGCGTTTTCAAAGGACTGATAAGCGGTCCTAACCAGAATGATGTTCCCATCTTCAAGCTCCTCGCTGTAAACGAGATAATCGTGATCACCCATCATGTCTTTCATATTCATCCTTGAAAATCTGCCGTGTCTCATTTCCATCATGTTGCTCAGTTTACCCTCACTGGTATAATTGCTGCTATTGATGATGACTTTCCCCGTGACTGAAACGATTTGAATAGACATTCCCAAGTTTTCAGCATAGTAATCGATGATTTCTTGTACATTATCCGATTTCACATCCGAATAGGATCTTTCAATGCTATTCACCTTGGAGGCGATATTGGTTTCCTGGGTTCTATAGTAAAAGTCATCAAGGTAAAGGCTGACTGAAACAAGTATCAAGCCCATAATGACAATGATCAGTACTGACATGTATATAAATATTCTATTAAAAATGCTTTTCCCCATGATTACACCTCAAATTTGTATCCAAGCCCTCTTACTGTTTTTATATGATCTTGTGCTGTGAGGAGCTTTCTCCTCAGTCTTTTCACTGCTGTGTCCACTACCCGGAGGTCCCCCTCAAAATCGATCCCCCACAGCCTGTCTAAAAGCTGTTCTCGGCTTATGGGAATATCCTTGTTCTTGATAAGGAGATGGAGAATTTCAAACTCTCTCACGGATAAATCGATTTTTATGCCGGAAACCGCTGCTGTATGAGAATCTGGATCAATTGTCAGTTCATTGACAATGATCCTGTGGTCTTTCTGTATGTTTTCCGTTCTTTTAAGTATGGCTTTTACCCTCATGACAAGTTCCTTCATGCTGAAGGGTTTGGTCAGGTAATCGTCCCCTCCGGTTTCAAACCCTTTAATGCGGTCTTCATATTCTCGTTTTGCCGTTAGAAAAATCACCGGAACATCACTTGAAGCCCTGATATGCTCCAGTACTTCATAACCATTCAGATATGGCATCATCACATCAAGAATCATCAAGTCGGCGAAATTTTCACGCCATTTACTCACGGCTTCTCTTCCGTCTTCGGCAGTATGGACCTCAAAACCTTCCTTCACAAGGTAACTTACGATAAGGTTTCTTAAATTTTCTTCATCCTCCACAACGAATATTTTTAAGTTTTTCATAACCAGCCTTCCTCCGATGAATTTTGGGAAACAACACCCAATCTTTTCTATAATTATATCATCCTTCATGATAAATAATAACTTTATTCTATGTCATTAATGTGTCATCGGAAGTTTAAGTTGATATATTTATTCAATAAACTTATAATTAATAGGAAGTAAAATTCAGGAGGTGAGATTTGATGAATGATCCATTGGAAGAAATTTTTAATCTGATAAAAGAAAGAAAATTCAAAGAATTAAAAGAACTGATCTCTACCCTCCATGCCCCCGATATCGCAGAAGCGATGGAAGAATCCTCATTCAAAAACAGTCTCCTGATTTTCAGGCTGCTGCCAAAAGATCTTGCCGTTGAGGTGTTTTCCCATATGGAACCTCCCTATCAGGCAGAATTTTCGCAGTTGATCAACGAAGAAGAATTGAGGGAACTGGTCAACGAATTGAATTTTGATGATAAAATTGACTACTTGGAAGAAATACCCGCCAATCTGGTAAAAAAGATCCTTAAAAACACCCCAGAAAATGAACGTAAGCTTATTAACCAGTTTCTCAACTATCCTGAGTATTCTGCAGGCAGCATAATGACCATAGAATTTATCGACCTTAAAAAGCATATGACCGTTTTGGATTCCATTGAGCGGATCAGGAGAATTGGGACGGATAAAGAGACCATATATACCTGCTATGTTACAGACAGGTCCAGGTGTCTGGAAGGCATCATTTCCTTGAAAGAATTGATCCTGGCTTCGGAAGATACT
Source organism: Eubacteriaceae bacterium (assembly GCA_013335935.1). GTDB lineage: Bacteria > Bacillota > Clostridia > Eubacteriales > Alkalibacteraceae > JAAXUP01. The sequence continues at coordinate 1,888 of JAAXUP010000074.1, forward strand.
AAAATTGAAGACATCATGAGTACTGAATACATCAGTGTGAATACCTTAGTCGACCAGGAAGAAGTCGCTGAGAAATTCCTTAAGTACGACTTGCTTGCCATGCCTGTTGTAGACCTCGAAAACCGCCTGGTTGGAATCATTACTGTCGATGATGTCATGGACGTTATTGAAGAAGAAACCACCGAGGATTTTCATATCATGGCAGGTATGCAGGCAACTGAAGAAAGTTACCTGGATGCTTCTGTGATGGAGCTTTATAAAAAAAGATTCCCTTGGCTGGCTATCCTGATGATATCCGCAACCTTTACAAGCGCTATCATGGAGAACTATTCAGCACTCATCGCCAGCATGACCATATTGAGCGCGAATATCCCTATGCTGATGGGCACCAGCGGCAATGCAGGATCCCAGGCATCAACCTTGATGGTTCGATCCATTGCAGTAGGTGATGTTGAATTTGAAGATATCTTAAAAATCATCTGGAAGGAATTACGGGTCAGTTCATTGATTGGGGTATCCCTCGCCATCCTGAATTTTATCAGAATGTATGTCCTGGGGAAATACACTCTTGCACTTTCACTGGTTGTCAGCGCAACCCTGATTGCGACGATCATGACAGCCAAACTGGTGGGAAGCACATTGCCGCTTTTAGCCAAAAAAATAGGTCTGGACCCTGCAATCATGGCCAATCCCATGATAAGCACCATATTGGATGCTCTCGTACTCATCACCTATTTCACCATCAGCTCCTATTTTTTCAAACTTTGATCAATATTTAAGGACAGCTTATCCATTTATAAAAATGGGCAGCTGTCCCTTTTGATTTAGTACGCCGGTGTTTCGTTAAGTTGCTTATCAGAAGCCTGAGTTGCGGATTTTTCGCTGATCAACCGGGTTCCCAGGGTGATTATACTGTCTATGGATTGTTCTCTGGATAGCTCCGACATATTTTTTGCCATGGAGTCCAGGATATCCTTGTTTTTGACCAGATAACCAACTACCTCTGTGAGATCTTTGATTTTATCAACCTTCAACGCCATTCCGGTTTCAATAAGAAAATCCGCATTCTCTTCTTCCTGTCCCGGGATGAAGTAAGGAATGATCATGGGAATATTTTTGATGATGGATTCGGTGGTTGTCAGACCACCAGGTTTGGTGATGATGAGATCTGCCCTGTCCATTAGCTCAGAAATATTCTCGACGAATCCATATACCTCGATTTTCTTATTCTCAACAGGTTCTTCCATGATACGGTCGATTCTTCCTTTGACCCGTGTATTATTTCCACATACTACCATGATTTTTAGATAGTATTTCGATTTAACAAGACTGATAAATGCCTTCTCCATCTGAAGTGTTCCCATTGAACCAGCCATTAGCAAAACTGACAGGTCAACTGTATAATCCTTCACGGCTTCCTTCTTATGGTCCAAAAAAGCTTTTCTGACAGGGATCCCGTATGTAAAGATAATGGAAGGATCCACACCTCTCTCCATCATGGTTTCTTTTGTGTATTCGCTCCCCACAACATACGCATTGATGCACTTGTGGATATACGCATTATGGATCATATAATCGGTAACGATGGAGATGATGGGAATATCAAATTCCCCTTCCTCTTTCAATGTACCCAGAACGTTAGTCACGATGGGGTGAGTCGCCAGGATAAGATCGGGTTTCTGTTCCCTTATGATCGATAGAAGATTTTTATCCATAATATCGGTAATCAATGCACCTGCGTAATGGGTAATGGTTTTATTGTTCGCAACCTTATACATTCTTCCATAGGTCTTGGGGCTGATCTTGACAATGTTTTCGTAACCTTTTGACATTACTTTGTCTAAAAGCTGATTGGTTTCTTTAAAAGCATCGACCTTTACCGCTTCATAACCGCAGGACTCAAAATGCTCTTTTAAGGAATTCGCTGCGATATTATGACCACCGCCTGTAGAAGCTGTAAATATTAACACTTTGCTCATTTGATCCACTCCATATTATAATTTCCGCTATTATCTATTTTATCTTAAATAATTGAAATTACAATTAAAATTTCACCATATCCGTTTTGAGCCTACATCAACATGAACAAAATCCTTATATGAAATTCCGCAACCCCCATTGCTGTTCATTCGGATACATATCTTTCTGAGGTCTCGAATACTTATGCCTGGAATCCGGATATCTGCTGCAAGGCCTTTCAGATGAAGTGAGCCTGGTTCACCACCTGAAGCCTCGTTATGCTTTTCACATCGGATTGCCGAGTTAATGATCAAGGGCTTGCCTCCAGCAGCACCTCTGATTTTTTCAAGCAGACTAATAAGATTTTCATCTGGTTCACTGGGAAATCCTCTGCAATACTTTCCTTTGCATTTGCAGCTGAATTCTCTGGATTCAAAATTCGGGAATTTCAGGAACATCAATTCTCTGAGGGTGATGGTTCCTGCTATCCCATCTGCTTTGACATTACTGTCCTTTTGAAACTGCATCAAAGCATTTTTGGTCGCCCGACCCAAAACCCCATCGATTCCCCAAATCCCTAGGTCATAACCGTTTTCTTGTAAGATCCTCTGAATATTTTTCACAGATTCATTTCCCATTTCTTCCACTTCCCTCTTTTTTGTCATAATCATGATTAAGCTGCACCAGAATATTTCTAATAAATTCGGGAAGGGGCAAACCCATCATGCCAATGTTCTCTGTAATGGAAATCCCTTCATTAGCAATGTAGAAAATTGCCACACCTCTTCTAAACATCGACATATTGTCATTTATCAGAAGATCCAAATGATTTGCAAGAATGATCACAAGAAACATAACCGATTTTTTTAGTATTCCTTGATAGCCCACTGAAGAGTCCAGTTCTTTTTTATACATTGCCAGGATGATACCTGTGATGTAATCGATAATGATAAACAGCGTCAGGGTTTTTGTAAGTTCATCCCAGCCACCCATCAGATCAGTGAAAAAAGTTAAAAATGCCAGGATATTGATTTGATCAACCAGTTTCAGACTGCTTATTTTCAATGAATAAAACCCCATGATTTCACCTCCTTTGTAATAAAGTGGTGAAATAAAAAAAAATAATCCCATGACGGGATTATTATCAATGATTGAACTCTTTCGAAAATTTGTAATCTACCTTAACAAGCCTTCCTCCGATTTTTTCATCCTGCTTCTTTTGTATGATATAAAGCATTCCCATTACCATTAGAAATACAGCTGTCAGGCTTGCTGCAAAAATAAGCACTTTTTTCATGTTTACACCCCACAATAATAAATATACTATTATTATACCAGAATTTACAGGTTCTAAACGTAAATAGGAATATTTCGGACGAACACTGTTCGTCCCTACTTTGCCGATTTTCAACATTTCAACACTTTTGCATTTACACGCTTTTGCATTTCGCCAACCACCCAATAAGTCCCTAGTCCCTAGTCTCTAGTCCCTAGTCTCTAGTATGCCAGATTTTAGCACTTCAACCTTTCAACACTTCAGCACTTATCCCCAACTTCTGTGCATCATAGAGGCTGGTATACATTCCTCCCAGCTGGTAGAGTTCCTCGTGGGTGCCTTCCTCTGCAATTCCATCTTCCGTGAGCACTACGATTCTGTCGGCATTTCGTATTGTCGCCAATCTGTGGGCTATTACCAGCGTTGTTCGGCTTCTTGAAAGCCTTTCAACGGATTTTTGGATTATTCTTTCGTTCTCGTTATCCAGACTGGAGGTTGCTTCATCTAAAATCAGGATCGGAGGATTTTTAAGAAATATCCTGGCGATACTGATCCTTTGTTTCTGTCCACCGGAAAGCATTACTCCTCTTTCTCCGGTGTAGGTATCATATCCATTGGGAAGCTGAATGATGAATTCATGGGCATTGGCAAGCTTCGCCGCATTGATGACCTCTTCTTCCCTTGCGTTTATGTTTCCGTACATGATATTTTCCCTGATGGTACCTGAAAAAAGAAATACGTCCTGCTGAACAATGCCGATATTATCTCGAAGGGACCTGAGCTTGATATCCCGGATATCCATTCCGTCTACCAGGATTTGCCCTTCATTGACTTCATAAAATCGCGGGATCAGACTGCAAAGGGTAGTTTTTCCTGCGCCTGAAGGGCCAACAAAGGCAACGGTTTCCCCAGCAAAAATGTTCAGTGTGATTCCTGAGAAAATCTGTTTGTTCTCATTATAGCTGAAACCCACATTTGAAAAGATGATCTCTCCGGACAGTCTTCCTACAGTGATGCTGTTCTTTCTGTCGGTTATATCGGGTTCCACTTCCATGATCTCATCAAAACGGTTGAATCCTGCTGCAGCTTTTTGGAAAGTCTCCACAAAATTGGCGATCCTTTTTACGGGTTCAATAAAAATCCCTACATATAACAAAAACTGAACAAGAATTCCCACAGTAATTTTGTCATAATATATAAATAATCCGCCAAAAAATATTACGGAAAGCTGCAATATGCTGGCAAAAAAGTTCACTCCTGAAAGAAATTCCCCCATGATTTTATAAGACTGCTCTTTTGTTTTTCGGTAGTTGTTGTTTCCGATATCAAATTTATTTTCTTCATACCCTTCGTTTCCGAAGGACTTTACAACTCTTATCCCTGAAATGCTGTCTTCGATTTGAGCATTGATATCGGCAATCATAATCCTCATATCCCTGAATACCGATCTCATCTGCCTGTTTTTTATTAATGTAAAAATCAGCATTATGGGAACCAATGCAAAAATGATCAAAGCCAGCTGCCAGTTGATATATAGCATGATTCCAAAGGAGCCCAACAGGGTTACCAGAGTGATAAACAGATCCTCAGGTCCGTGATGAGCAAATTCCGCGATCTCAAACAGATCATTGACCAGTCTGGACATGATATGACCAGTCTTGTTCTTGTCGAAATAACTGAAGGATAATTTCTGGATATGATTGAACAGATCTTTTCTCATATCGGATTCGATCCTCACACCCAATACATGACCCCAGTAGTTGACGATGTAATTAAGTCCCGCTCTGATCATATATATGATCAATATCAAAGCCGAAATCGTCAGAAACAAGCTGAGATTTTTTGCTGGAATGATATCATCGATTATGAATGCCACCAATAATGGAAACATAAGATCCGATATAGACATGAAAAATGCGCAACTGAAATCAAGGACAAATAGCCTGATATGGGGTATATAATACTTTGAAAATTTTTTAATCATTTAAATCACCTTTTCTGAAACAAGTTCAATTCCTGGAAAAATTTAAGGAAGCTGATTTCTTACAGCCTCCCTAATATCGCTAGCTTCATTTTATTTTCTTATCTGTCCATCGCCATAGATGATGTATTTTGTCGTCGTGAGTTCCTCAAGTCCCATGGGTCCTCTGGCATGGAGTTTTTGTGTACTGATGCCAATTTCAGCGCCGAATCCGAATTCGAATCCATCGGTGAACCGGGTCGAAGCGTTCACATAAACCGCCGCGGAGTCTATCAGATCAAGAAATTTTTGTGCTTTCGTGTAACTTTCTGTTACGATGGCCTCAGAATGTCCTGTACTGTAGGTATTGATATGGTCAACAGCTTCTTCAAAGGAACTGACTGTTTTTACAGCGATCTTCAAATCGAGATATTCTGTAGCCCAGTCTTCTTCAGTTGCCAGGATTGCCTCGCTGAACAGTCTTTTGACCGTTTCATCTCCTCTGACTTCTACGTTCTTCTCTTTGAAGATCTTGCAAATGTCCGGTATGAACCTTTCGGCCAGGGTTTCATGAACGAGGAGAGTTTCACAGGCATTGCATACTCCTGGGCGGTGGGTTTTCGCATTGTCAGCAATTTTCAGCGCTTTTTCATAATCAGCCTCGCTGTCCACGTATACATGACAGTTTCCTGTTCCAGTCTCAATGATAGGCACTGTGGAATTTTCCACAACAGCCTTAATCAGCCCTGCTCCGCCTCTTGGGATCAGAACGTCAAGGTACTCGTTAAGCCTCATCATCTCTGTAGCTGTAGCTCTGTTGGTATCCTCGACGATTTGTATGGCTTCTTTAGGTATGCCTTCCTTATCAAGTATATTCTGCAATGTCTTTACCAGGACAATATTTGAATGGATGGCTTCTTTCCCGCCTCTTAAAATAACGGCGTTGTTTGTCTTAAAACAAAGTCCGAAAGCATCCACGGTTACATTGGGTCTGGCCTCGTAAATTATTCCGATTACTCCCATGGGGACTCTTTTCTTCCCTATTTTCAGTCCATTGGATCTTTGCTTCATCCAAAGCACATCACCCACAGGATCGTTAAGGGCACAAAGCTGCATCAAACCCTCTGACATGGATTTTATTCTGTCCTCAGTGAGCCTGAGTCTGTCAAGGAGCGATCCGCTGATACCATTAGCCTCAGCATCTTTCATATCCAGCTCGTTCTCTTTTAATATCATCTCTGTATTTTCCATAAGCGCTTGGGCAGCCTTTTTAAGTATTTCGTTTTTTCTGTCGGAAGACAGCTGTGCAAGAATTTTTGATGCGTCTTTTGCTGCCTTTCCTTTGATTGTAAGTTCACTCATAAAATACCCTCCATCTGTTAATATTTATATCCCTGCATCCAATTATCATTTTCATTTCATTTAATAAAAGTTCCGATTTCTTTTCCATCAAGGATTTCATAAAGATCCTCTAAATTCTTAGATCCGGCGAGGATCGTATGGATTCCTTTTCTTGATGTGATTTTTGAAGCGGTAAGCTTGGTATGCATACCCCCGGTACCTACTTTACTGTTTGTATCATCTGCAATATTTATTAAATCATCGGTGACCTTTTCAACATAAGTTATCAGCCTGGCATTCTCATTTGTGCATGGATTACAGTCATACAACCCATCCACATCCGTTAAAATCACAAGAAGCTCGGCATTTACCAGCACCGATACCATTGCTGAAAGGGTATCATTGTCTCCAAACCGCTCTCCCTCGATTTCATCAGTGGAGATGGGATCATTTTCATTTACGATAGGAACAACTCCATATTTCATAAGTGTATTAAAGGTATTGACTGCATTATCTTTCTTGATTCGGGTGGTGAACACATCCCCGGTAAGGAGTATCTGGGCGATGGACTGATTGTACTCGCCAAAAAACTTCTGATAAAGCTGCATCAGAATTGCCTGGCCAACAGCAGCAGTTGCCTGTTTTTCCTCAATTTTCTGGGGTTTCGTACTAAAGCCCATCCTGTCCATTCCAGCCCCGATGGCTCCTGAAGATACAAGGATGATCTCTTTCCCGCTATTTTGTAAATCGGTTATCACTCTTGCCAGGAGCTCCATTTTTCTAAGGTTAATGTTCCCGGATTCATAGGTTATTGACGACGTGCCAATTTTAATTACGATTCTTTTTGCTTCCTTAACTGATTTTCGCACATAATCACTCCTGAACTTATCGAATAAATATTATTTCTTGCTTTATTTATTATTAAATTTATCTGCTCTACGAAAAAACAGCTGCGTCGCTAAACAGCTGATTCGTAGAATACTTGATTTGTTGACATGGAAGCCTTCAGGCCAGCAAGGTTTCCAAAAGTGTGCATTCGGCACGCTCAAGTTCTAAAATAAAACCCATCATGACAATAACGCTGGCTACGATCGAATATCTGATATCGGCTGACAATTGCTCCTGAAGATCATTGCTTTCTGACTTGAACAGATATTCCTGCTTTAATTCCAGCAGAAAAGAACTGACGTCAAAATCTG
>JAAXUP010000075.1 GCA_013335935.1 Eubacteriaceae bacterium
GATATATTTCCCGCTTCATGAGTCCTTGCGGGAGGCTTTAGATTATAATTTGTTGCCGTTGCTGGATAAATATGATTTATGAAAATTAGAGTAAAGAGCTCATCACCGATTTAAGTGATGAGCTCTTTTTTTTTGGCTAATTGTTTAGAATATATTTTAGAATATATTCTAAAATATATTGTTAATAATTAAATAACATGATAAACTCAAAGAGTAATTCTGAATAACTATAATTGGAGGGCTTCCTATGTATGAAAAGATTTGTGAATTAGCTAACCTGATTGATGGAAATGATCCGTCTTATCAAGGTGCCAGGACACCGGATGATTCTGGTGTAAAATTGTTAGCATCAGTTATTGATGATCATGAGGCCGAAATTGCTATGCTATTCTCTACGGCACCAATGAGTGTAGATGAAGCTGCGGAGATGGCAGGTTTAAACCCTGAAACAATTCGAGAAGAAGTGGAGATCATTTCAAAAAAAGGGGTACTCTTTGGCACAAAATATGATGGCATAATGAAATATAACCGAGTCCCATGGGCACCTGGGATTTGCGAGCATTTAATTTTGACGAAAAAAACGCCTGAGGTTGCAAAGGCATTCTATGATCACACAACTGAAATGGATCGTACGGTTGGACCTCTTTTGCCAATTGGGCGGGGAGCTTTACGGGCAATTCCAATCAAAAAATCCATTAAAGCGGAGTCAATGACCGCTTCCTATGAAGAATTAAAAACCTACCTGGATTCCAGTGATTTGTTTTCTAAAGCAGACTGCGCTTGCCGTCTTTCAAAGCGTCTTTTAGATGATCCTTGTGCACATCCCGTTGAAGGTATGTGTATCCAAATAGGACCTGAAGCAGATTACTACATAAGAATAGGTGTTGCAACACAGATTACCCGTGAAGAAGCGGAAGAAATTATTCTAAAAGCGGAGAGGCTTGGCTTAGTTCATCAAATATTTAACAATGAAGGGATGAATACTTCAACGTTTATCTGTAACTGTTGTGGGTGTTCCTGTGCATCCCTGCGTGCATCAACTTTATTCCAGTCACCTGATTCCAACAGATCTAATTTCGTGGCAAAGGTTGATTCTGAAAAATGTGTTGGTTGTGGTTCCTGTGTTGAAAACTGTAACTTAAATGCGCTGCAGCTGGGATCATCCTTTGCAGGAGAAGATCAGGTAGTACAATACGAAGCGACGCCATATGATACGGAATGGACTGAAGAATACTGGGATAAAGACCATATGAAGTTGAATCTTGTTAATTCTTATGGAACGGCTCCATGTAAAACAGCGTGCCCGGCGCATATATCCATTCAGGGATACATTCGTAAAGCTCATGAAGGTAAATTTGATGAGGCATTGAAAATTATCAAACGAGATAATCCATTCCCTGCAGTTTGTGGTCGTATTTGTCCTCATAACTGTGAAAATGAGTGTACTCGTGCACGCATTGACGAGTCTATCGCTATTGATGATATTAAAAAATATATTGCTGATAAGGAGTTGCAAGCGGAAAACCGCTTTATCCCAGAAGTATATGAACACTACGACGAGAAAATTGCAATAATCGGAGCAGGTCCTTCTGGATTGTCTTGTGCCTATTATGCAGCAGTTAACGGTTATCAAGTAACTGTCTTTGAAAAGAATGAAAAGCTTGGAGGCATGCTGACACTGGGAATTCCTGAATTCCGTCTGGAAAAAGAGGTCATCGAAGCCGAGATCGATGTACTTCGCAAGTTAGGGGTTACATTCAAAACAGGTGTAGAAGTCGGAAAAGATGTGACCATTCAATCCTTAAGAGAAGAAGGCTTTAAAGCATTCTTCATTGGTATTGGAGCTCAGGCTGGACGTAAGCTTAACATCCCTGGTGAAGACTTAAAGGGCGTTGAAACGGGAGTTGATTTCTTAAAAGCGGTTGCTCTTGGAACCGCCGACAGGTTGACTGGCAGAACAGTAGTTATCGGGGGTGGAAATGTTGCAATTGATGTAGCACGCAGCGCAGTTCGTATGGGTGCAACGTTAACAGACATGTTCTGTCTTGAAACAGCAGAAGAGATGCCTGCACTTCCTGAAGAACAGGAAGAAGCGAAAGAAGAAGGCGTTGTTATCATTAACTCCTGGGGTCCAAAGGAAATTCTTGGATCAGAAGGGAAGGTTACAGGCGTTAAATTTAAGCGTTGTGTATCGGTTTTTGATCAGGACGGCAGATTTAATCCCCAGTATGATGAAAATGAAATTATTACGGTAGAATGTGAACATGTACTCATATCGGTAGGACAGTCCATGGTATGGGGTGACTTATTAGAAGGAACAAAAGCGGAGTTATCACCAAGAAATACAATTCTGGTAGATGCAATGACTGTACAGTCAGCAGAAGAAGATATCTTCGCAGGTGGTGATGCGATAACTGGACCAAAATTTGCAATAGATGCAATAGCAGCAGGTAAGTCGGGAGCAACGTCAATTCACAGATATTTACGTGGATATGGTTTGTATATAAAGCGTGAGCGGGAATATAAAGCGCTTGATAAAGAGAATTTAGATATTGCCGGATATGATCTCTTGCCAAGACAACGTATTAGCAAAGTAGCGCCTGAGAAATCAAAGGAAACCTTCAAAGATTTAAGAACCAATCTAACGGATGAACAAATTATGGCGGAGACTACCCGATGTCTCGGATGTGGTATCTCCGTTGTGGATGAATTCCGTTGTGCTGGATGCGGAGTATGTGGAACAAAGTGTGAATTTGATGCTATTGAGTTAGAAAGAAAGTATGATGTTCCATCTGCGGAGACTCCAGAAGCTTGGATGGCTGATCTTGGGCAATATATTCAGGAGAGAGCTCAACGAATCGCTGAAAAAACGCAAAAATAATCTATGGAGGACAAGCCATGCATGAAATGGGAATGGTGCTTAATATCGTTCGCGAAGCAGAAAAGCAAGCGCAAATGTATCATGTAAATAAAATTGCCAGTCTTACTTTAGAGGTAGGCGAATTAACGGGGGCTGAACCCCGTTATATTCGCAATTGTTGGCCGGCTGCCACAGAGAATACCATTTTAGATGGTGCAGAATTGATAATCAAAGAAGTAGAAGGTCTTGTCACTTGTAATGACTGTAAATTTGTTTATCGAGTTTTGGAACATATGACCTCAGATTTAAGGCCGGACTGCCCAAAATGTCATAGCGAAAAATGGACTTTAAAACAAGGACGACAGCTTATGATTGATGAGATAGGTGTCATTGACGAACAAGGAGATCAATAACATGGATAACGTTAGAATTATTAAAGTAAAGAAAAGCATTTTTGAGGACAATGACAAAGATGCGGAGAGATTAAGACAGCAACTTAAGAAAGAGAAAACAATTCTTTTAAACTTGATGTCTTCTCCTGGATCAGGAAAGACCTCGACTCTTTTAGCTTTGGCAAAGGAGCTGCAAGGGAAACTAAAAATCGCTGTTTTGGAAGCCGATATTGATTCTGCGGTAGATACTGAGACGATGTTAAAAGCGGGGATCAAAGCAATCCAAATTCATACGGGAGGAATGTGCCATTTGGATGCGGATATGACCAGACAAGGACTTATCGAGCTAGGAACAGAGGATATGGATTTGGTAATTTTGGAGAACGTTGGAAACCTTGTATGCCCCGCCGAGTTTGATACAGGAGCAGTAAGGAATATGACCATCTTATCGGTTCCAGAAGGACATGATAAACCATTAAAATACCCCTTGATGTATGAGGTATGTGATATTTTGATTGTCAATAAGATCGATGTTATGGAATATTTTGATTTTGATAAAGAAAAAGTCATAGAATATGCGAAGCTGAGAAATCCTGAAATTGATATCATCTTTATCTCTGCAAAAACAGGAGAAGGCATCCCGGAACTAGCTAATTGGATAGTAAAGAATACCAAAGAATGGATCGCATAGTATAAAAATCAAATCAAGGAATCACAAGGGACAGTTCCACGACCTTTAGGCCGCAGAACTGTCTCTTTGTTTGTACAAAGTTACGGCGCGTACAGGCTTTTTATATTTTAGATTAATTTAAGGTTTATAAGTTATTCTTGAAAGCATGGAATAAGAAAATTATTGAATAAAAAGATTACGAGGAGCGATTTTATGAAAAAGAGAATCATCAGTGCAATTGTTTTGACCATGTTGGTTACCTTCACCATTTTGGGATGTTCACAGACTCAATCTGAAAATCAGAGTACCAGCGATACCTTGAGTTCGGTTTCAGCCATCAATACAGAAGAGTTGTTCACAGACCGGGATCTTGAGCAGACAGCTGACCTTACAGATGCAGTTTCCATCCCATTGAAAAGCGGAGAGGACGTGACTATCGACAAGGAAGGGGTATATGTGCTAAGGGGTGAAGTGAAAAATGTCACGGTCACCATTGCGGCTGCCGATGAAGCAAAAGTGCAGCTGGTACTAGATGGTGTGAGCATTACAAATGAAGATGCTCCGGCGATTTATGTGAAAACAGGGGACAAGGTATATGTAACTACTACAGGCAGCGACAACGCCGTGGAAGTAACGGGGACTTACCAAGCAGACGGCGACACGAATCTGGATGCCGCGATTTTCACTAAATCCGATATTGTGTTTAATGGAACCGGGGTTTTGAAGATCATCTCAGCGGAAGGAAATGGAGTTTCTTCTAAGAATGATTTGAAGATCACCGGAGGGACCTATACAATTACTGCATCGGGAGATGGGCTGGAAGCCAACGACGCAATCGCCATCTATGAGGGGATGATCACCATTGATACCCATAAGGATGCCTTACACAGCGAAAATGAGGATGATGCTACCCTGGGATATGTATATATCAAAAACGGAACCTTGAACCTCACAGCAGCTGATGATGCTATCCGTGCAACCACGATTCTTCAAATCGATGGAGGAACAATCGATGTGAAGTCCTGCAGAGAAGGTCTTGAGGCCACTTCCGTACAGATCAACGGGGGAGCAATCAGCATCAATGCATCCGATGATGGGATCAATGCGACCAATAAAAGCACCAACGACGTCCTGATCGAAGTGAATGGCGGGACTATTACTGTGGTCATGGGCAGCGGCGACACGGACGCTTTTGATTCCAATGGAGACATCGCAGTAAACGACGGAACCATCAATATCACCGCAAATTCCGCTTTTGACTCAAACGGTACCTCAGAACTCAATGGCGGTAAGGTCACTGTCAATGGAGAAGTCATCACCGAGATCACCCAACAGCAGATGGGTGGCGGCGGAGGAGGAGGCCGCAGGTAATTTAGAGCCCGTTGACTTCACATTTTTTAAAATTAATAAAAATAAAAAACGCTTTCAGTTATCACGTGTCATTTATATTGTTGATCTTTCAGGAAGTCTTTTACAGCTGTTGTTACTTGCTCAGCGGCTGGACTTAATAGTATTAAATGTCCGCCATGTTCAATGAATCGAACTTTTTTTTGCTTTGATTTCACATTTTTCATAATATAACCTACACTTTTTAGTCTTACCGCATCATCGTCTTCAGCCTGTATGACAAGGATTGGACAATTTACTTTCTCCAGCTCTGGCTTTATTTTTTTGAGCAACAATAGAAATTGAATCATAGAGCGAACAGGCGAATTATTTTTTGCCTGAAGATATCTCCTAACATTTGCAGCTTTTCTATTTCTTAAATCATCAATCAAATTAAGAAATACCCTATTTAAATTCCACCAAAAAGTGGGGGTATTTATTGTGACGATATTTTTGAATGGATACTTGCTCGCAAGATGAAAAGCAATCAGCCCACCCATTGAGAACCCTATGATCACAAATTTATCATTAGGCTCATTTGATTCCAGCAGGATCTTTTCAGCTGAGTCAATCCAATCCTGGTAGGTTGCTTCCGTCATTTCTTTTCTGGTTCCACTGTGACCTTTCAAGGTAGGACAAAAGACCTCGTAACCGTCATCCAAAAGAGCTTTAGCCAAGGGTTCCACTTCATGAACACCGCCGCCAAAACCATGAAGGATCAGGCATTTCGTTTTTTGGCTTTCTCTCAAATTTTCCAATGTTAATCCTCCTGTTTATTTGCCGTATTTAACCATGAGATCCAGAACTGTGCCATTGTGCGTCAAGAAATCTTTGTTTTTAACCGGTACTTCACGCGGTTGCCATATTTTTGGGAGGAAAACAGTCCGAGCTCCTCGAACTTCAATACAAATCCACGGATCGTAGCATAGGCAGCATCCGAGAAATCACGTTCCAACTGTTTGGTGGAGAACTCGTTTTCTCCATATGCGGACAAAACGAAGTTCCATAATTTCAGCTCTTTCTCCGTAACTTTTCCATTTGACATAGCATTTTGATAGATCTTCAATACATCGTTCTCTATGGATAGAACCTTCAGTTTATTATAGACATTTTCTACAAAGTAGCCGACAAAAGGTGTGACATCAATCACTTTGCTGATTTTTGCGTTATTTTCCACGAGGGTATAGGCTTGATAATAGTCTTTTTTACTTTTCTCGATATAGGTGGATAAGGACACGAAAAGTGCTGCCGGATAGCCCCTTTGCACCAGATACCATAAATGCAGCAGCCGTGCCAGCCTGCCATTTCCATCAAAATAAGGATGGAGATATGCCAGATAGAAATGAATGACCGAGGCCTTGATCAGGTCGTTCATCTGGTGCTCTGACCCTATAAATGAAATGAACTGATTCATATAAGCAGATAATTTTTGATGAGGCAAACCGCTATGTATAATTCTGTCACCCGTGATATACACACTATCATGGCGATAATAATTGCCTGGGAGCAGCTGATCATCTTTTTTAAGATACTTCCCAATTGAAAGCTGATAGAGCTTGTAAAGATTCTCTTCAGTGATCGTATTGGCAGGATCGCTTATAAAATCCAACCCTTGCTTCAACCCATAGATGCGATTTTCACCTTCATTTTTTGGAGCAAAACCATTTAAAATTTGACGGATACTTTCCCGGGTGGTATCAATACTCTCTATAGCCATTGTAGAGTGAATTTCATCCTCCATTGATTTCAATCCAAAAGCACCCCCACTCTGTGCGCTTACAAAAAGACGCAAAGTCTTCATATGCACTTGGGTAACATTCTCCAGGTACACAAGAGAAGATCCGTTGAAATCAGAAATTTCCAATTCCTGATATAGGGTGTCCTTAAGCACCGATATCAGCTCTTCCACGTCTTGCACAGAATATTTGTACTGCATTTTTTTCAAATCCATTATGCCCTTATCAGAGAGCATTTTAGCAAATCGGTTAGCTTCCATTTGTTCCACCTCACACTAGATGATACTTTGTAGTATCAGTTAGTATCAGTATATTTTCTTTTTATATTGAAGTCAAGGAATTCCTCTGAGAACACTTGCCTTCCTGTTGCTTGACAAAGAGCATCCAGGCCTTTATAATGAGGTTGCATTTAGCGAAGATGACGAAATGGGGTATAAAATCATGGAACGAAGAAAAGAATTGAAGGAACAGTATAAACAGATGAAACCTCCCATGGGGATATACATCGTCCGCTGTGAAAAACAGAAGAAGTGTTTTATCGAAACTCATAAAAATATAAAAAGCAGAATCAATAGCATTCGTTTAAAGCTGCTTACCGGCACACATCCCAACAAGGAACTCCAGAAGGAGTGGACCCAGGAGGGGGAAGAAATGTTTGTAATTGAAGTCCTTGAATCGCTAAATTATGATCCCGACGAGTCCAAAACAGACTATACAGAAGATTTGGAACTTTTGGAATTGATCTGGGAGGAGAAGCTCACAAAAGAAGGATTTGAATTTTATAAAGCCCGATTGTGAATATATGGGGACACCATAAAGAAAATTTTTTGCACAGACGTTTCACCAACCGAAAAAATGGGAATAAAGTACCAGTAGCGTAATTGAATCTGGTAAAAATTATTAATAAGGAGTGATTAAGGATGTTGCAAAAATGTACAGTTTGCGGTTATATTCACGAAGGGGATGAAGCCCCGGAAATTTGCCCGAAATGCGGATTCCCAAAAGATAAGTTCGTCACGTTGTCAGAGGAGGATGCGAAGAAGATCTTTGATTCCGATCGCACAAACGATATCCACATGGAAATCATCGAACTGGCTATGAGAATCGAAAAATTAGCGAAGGAAGGCGTCCAGATCAATCTTGACCCTCCATGCGTGGCATTATTCAAACAGGCACATGATGAAGCCTGGGTGATCAAGCAAAGGGGAAAAGCAGAAATCGCAGGGCATGTGGCAAAGGGCAAGTGGTGATTTCAAACGCCATCTGGCAGCTTTTCTTCCATTAGATTCCTAAAATTAAGAGTTTCTCCATCAACGACGAATGTTCCATCTCCATTTGCATGAAACGTTCGTCGTTCTTTTCTGTCTCTATCAATCCAAGCACGTTCAGCTTTCAAAATCACCATTCCGAGAGGCTCGACATAATCAATGACCTTGCATTCAATGCATGCAAGGCATTCCGCTATTAAAGGCGCTTTTACACTTTTTGCTGGCAAGGGGGTTAATTCAAATTTCTCAAATTTATTTACCTCTTTACCTGAACAGGTACCGATTCCTACTACCTTTTCTGCAAGATCAACGGTTGGGATTGCAATTACGCATTCTTTTGTATTCATCAGGGTATGAAACGAATGATTCCATGCTCCGGTTGTCAAAGCAATTCGCGGAGTAAAATCCATCACCATATGCCACGTAATTGTCATGATATTATTTTTATGTTTATCCGTTGTAGTGACTAAAATAACCGGTCCCGGTTCAATTAACATGAATGTTTTTTCAAGAGCTAACTCTGTCATAGCCATAAGAAATCCTCCTTTTAACGTAAAATCAAAGGTCTACACTGGGGTAATACCCTTTATTTGACGGATTTAACCAGGAGATGATCAGGAATACTAGTACAAATCGTTGTGAAAAAATATGGAAACGATATATAATAGTATAGAGGAGGAGTTAAAATGGAAGAAGAAATCAAGGAAAAAGTAGAAGAGTTACAAAAGGATGAGAAAATTTCAGGACAAATCGAACAAAATAAATCTGAAGCGGAAGATTTGTTGAAAGATAAAAAGAAGATGGAACATTTTTTAGAACGCCTGGAAAAAAAACTATCCAAAATTCCTTTCGCAGGAAAGTATTTAGCTGATGTTCCAGTTTTAATATCCTTAGTAAAAGCTTATATAGATAAAGATTATACGGAAATTCCAATGGGATCCATAATTGCAATCGTAAGCGCATTGATTTATGTACTAAGTCCGATTGATATTATACCAGATATTATTCCAGGCTTTGGACTTGTTGATGATGCAGCGGTTATTGCTTTAGTCTATAAATTGGTTCATGATGACATTACGGAATATAAAGTATGGAGAGATACAAAGAAGAAGTAATTAATTGTATCTAAGAATTCTTCACAATAAACGGAACTAGGATTGTGAAAAGTTCACACAATGCATCAAAGCGACTGGCAAACTTGTTTGAGAATATACTGAAAATCCCCTCCGACTTTATCTGTAGGGGATTTTTTAATCTAGTCCAGGTAAACACTTCTGACCTG
>JAAXUP010000076.1 GCA_013335935.1 Eubacteriaceae bacterium
AAACATACGCCATTTTTGTCGGGATGTCAAATACTAATTTTAAATAAGCTAAAAAACATATAGAAAGTAGGGGGAATTATGAATTCAGATATCTCTCAAAAAGCTCCTCTTTGCTTATCCAGACTATTTTAGGTTTTGCATTGTGTTTTCCGAGATTATGTTTTCCAGCAGGATTATAAACGCGGTAAACCATTTGCTGCATAAAACCGATGAAACCGGCATTATCATTGGGGTATTCTTCCACGCTGAAGCCTAAGCCTTTTACGCCGCGATTGATCAACGTAACCCCAAGAAGAACTTTGATATCCTTAAAATCCGGGTTGCCATGGACATAACTCGCGAGAACAGGAAGCGAAAGCCGGGCCTGTCTTAACACACTTAACCCGATTTTTTGAATGCTGTCACCCAACCCCTGAAAACGGATATTGTCAAGATGAAGAATCCCTACCAGGTCGTCTTTCGTGGCAAGCAATTGGCCATGGGAATTAAATAAATCCGGACCATTATAATGGTCGCGGCTAAGTCGATAGATATTATTTTCATCAATCCTGGTAATGCGTTTATGATTTGCATAGAGAGTTTCCCATTTTTCCCATATTCGAAAACCCAATCTTTTCGAAAAGCTCCAGTCAGGAAGTTCCAGCGGGACGAGAGGCAGCTTTAGATCCTTTCTTATTTTCCTGCACAACATTTCCAGAGAAGCCAGGGTATTTTCTGGCGAACCTTCTTCACCGCCGCTGTCGTGAAGAAGGACGATCGTCCCTTCCTTAGATTTGCCAATGATCCTATCAATAATTTTAACAGGAGTTTTTTTAATCAGCCAATCTCTGCCGGAAGCATTCCATCCGATTATTTTTTTGTTTTTCACCCGGCACCAAACTAAAAAAGCCAAGTTGACTCCACCCCAAGGCGCTCGAACGTAGATAAGTTCCTGGTCCGTGATTCTTTCAAGTTCTATCAAGGCGTTGTTCCATAAATTCCAGGTTGTCAGTGGGGACATCAGCCAGGCGTGCCGGTGATGATAACCATGACAGCCTATCTTATGCCCATCCTCAAGTATATTTTTGACAAGTTCAGGGTACTTTACAGCATTCTCGGCAACTAAAAAAAAACAGCCGGGCACCTTGTTTTCGGCAAGCAGTTTAAGCACCCTGGAAGTATATCTGGGATCTGGACCATCGTCAAAAGTCAAGGTTACCCCTGGTGAATATTGACGTTTCCATGAGCCGATACCCAAAAAATGCACAAAGATCTCAGGAATGATCACATATACTGCTGCAGTAGAAAATATAAAAATAACAAAATAAAGCAAGGTTGTCTCCAAGGTTGGGTTCACTTCCTTTTATGGGGTTTGGATCGTTATATGTTTTCGTATTTAAGCAGTTTATGATCGGAATAAGCTATCTCCATAAGTTTTTGCCAGGCAGGCAGTTCTGTTTCTGACAAATAGCGGTCTGCTCGGTTAAACCAAAGGGTTTGCTCCTTTTTATCCTGAAAAAATCGATTCAATTGTCCACCAATTGGATATTTCAAATCAAGATCGTAGATCAGTTCTCTTTTAAGCAAATATTCTTTATTGATCTCTTCCTGACCAGGAAGAGAAGAAAAGACAAAAATCGGAAGTCTTTTATGCAATGCTTCGCTTATTGTTACCCCTCCGGGTTTCGTGATGATTGCGTCGGCTTCGTTATAAAGCGCGTTCATAGCCTCCCTGGATGAAATATAGGATAAAGGGCGGATATTAGGAGTCTCCAGGGCAAGTATGCTGTCATACAATTTTTGGTTTTTTCCGCACAGGAGGGAATACTGGTAGGATTTCTCATTATCAATACGGAGGGTATTGATTAGCTTTTTAATATCCCCCAATCCGCTGCTCCCCCCAGAAATAAGTATGTGATAAGGCGGAGCCACTTCTGAAACCGTCTTAGGCGTAAAACATTCATCAACCGGGATTCCGGTTATCAATATTTTGGAAGCGTCAATGGCGTTTTGTGCAATCAATTCGTCCTTAAAGTTCTGGTCAGGAACAAAGTGATAATCGACTTCGCTTCCACCCCAAAGCTTATTTACCCAAAAGTCTGTATAAACATTGATTACCGGTGGGGTATCAACGCCGGAATGACGAAGTCTGTCGATTATAAAAGAAGGAATCGACGAGGTGCATACAATGAAATCAGGATTTTCTTCTTTAAGGAAATTGTTCATCTTCTGGAGAAACTTATATTCAAGGAAATTGAATTGTTTCGTGGTTTTCGCAGTATGCATTGATTTCAGGTAAATCCAACCGTAGGTATGGGGAGAATGATTGATCCAGCTTAGGTAAGTTAACCGGATTGCCTTTTCTAGAGACTTGTCCACATAACTGAAAAAGTCTACTTTTTTGCATTCAATATCCCAGACTCGTTGTTCCAGGGAGCGAATCATCGCATCTGCAACCGTATGGTGACCCATGGGGATCTGAAGAATTGGAAGAAAGAGAAACTTCATTTTTGAGAGCTCCTTTCCAGCAGTAATTTATTGTCGTAGCATCAGGTTTGATTATTAATATTATACCCAACTTATATATGGATTATCCATACCCAGCAAATATGAATAAGAATAATCAATTAAACATATCAGTATTGTTTGGATGCTTGACCGTCCTTAAAAAAATAGAATATAATAATACCTAATAAAATAATACAAAGCGGGTGACAAAATGGGATATATACCTACTTATGAAAAAGCCGAAGAAATTTTAAAAACGTATAACAAAGATGAATTTCATATCAAACACGGAAAAATCGTTGCAGAAATCATGAGGTACTTCTCCCGGGAATTCGATCCTGAACGAGAAGAGTTCTGGACGATTGCCGGACTGCTCCATGATCTGGATTTTGAGCTGTATCCTGAAGAACACTGCATCAAGGTTCAGGAAATCTTAAATAAACTTGATGTGGACAAAGATCTGATCCGTGCCATTGCAAGTCACGGATATGGCATCGCCGTGGACATTGAACCTGTACACAAAATGGAAAAGGTTCTCTTCGCAGTGGATGAGCTTTCAGGCCTTATTGGAGCAGTCGCAATCATGAGACCATCAAAAAGTGTCATGGATCTTGAAGTGAAGTCTGTGAAGAAAAAATTCAAAACTCTGAACTTTGCCAAAGGCTGTTCCAGAGATGTTATTGAGCAGGGAGCCCAGATGCTGGGTATGGAACTGGATGAGCTGATGGATGTCACCATACAGGCGATGAAAAGTTTTGCCATAGAATTTGAAATATAACAACCTGAATTTGATATAATGGAAGTATAAAAAATCAATTCAAATATGAATGAGGTAAAAATGAGAATATTATATTATGACTGTTTTAGCGGGATAAGCGGTGATATGAATCTGGGAGCAATGATCCATCTTGGTGTTGACCGGGAATACCTGATCAAGGAACTCTCCGGTCTGAAAATCGAGAATGAATTCGAACTAAAAATAAATAATGAGATTAAAATGGGGATTGCAGGAATCAAAGCGGATGTGATCCTTAAAAAGCATGAGCACGTTCACAGGCACATCAATGATATCGAAAGTATCATTGATGGAAGCGATTTAAATGACCAGGTGAAGGCCATCAGCAAGAAAATATTTTTGAAAATCGCCCAGGCGGAAGCAAAAGTCCATGGTAAAACCATTGAAGAAATTCATTTTCATGAAGTTGGCGCAACGGATTCCATTGTTGACATCGTTGGGGCTGCCATCTGCTTTGATTACCTGAAGCCTGATAAAATCATCTCCTCTTCCGTTCAGCTGGGGGGAGGATTTGTCAAGTGTGCCCATGGAATGATTCCTGTTCCTGCTCCTGCGACAGTAGAAATCCTTAAAGGCAAACCTGTCAGAACAGGACTTGTAGGATATGAAACCACTACACCCACAGGTGCTGCCATTTTGGCGGCAATGGCGGATGAATTTACCAATGAAATGAACTTTACCATTACAAGTACAGGTTACGGTCTCGGTACAAAAGATTTTGAAGTACCAAATGTTTTAAGGGTGCATCTGGCAGAGCTGACAGAAGATGCTGTCAGTGAAGAGCAGTTGATGCTGGAAGCCAATATCGACGACATGAATCCGGAATTCTATTCATTTCTGGAGGAGAAGCTATTTCAAGCCGGAGCATTGGATGTGTACAAAACCAGCATTATCATGAAAAAAGGAAGACCCGCAATCAAGTTGAGCATACTTTGCAAAGCGAGGGATGAAGAGCTGGTCATTCATGCCTTGTTTTTACACAGCACGACCATCGGAGCCAGAAAGTACCCTGTTGGGAAAATCGCCATGGACAGGAAAATCATTGAAAAGCATACTTCACTGGGCACTGTCAGAGTTAAACAGACGTATTATCAGGGTGAACTAATCAGACAAAAACTTGAATACGAGGATTGTCTGAAAATCGCCAGAGAGAAGGATATGACTTTAGATGCGGTATACGCAGAAGCAGCGAAAACAACGGAGGATAGCGAATGACCTATCAAGAAAAATACAAGGTTCTTATCGACCAATTGAAAAGCTATAAAAAAGTGGTTGTTGCTTTTTCAGGTGGTGTGGACAGCACATTTCTCCTGTATGCTGCAAAAGAAGCACTGGGTGAAAATGTACTGGCAGTTACCATCATGTCGCCCTATATCCCGAAATGGGAAATCGAAGAAGCCAGAGAACTGTCGGCATCCTTTGGTGTCAGGCACGAAATCATTCAAGCCGGGATCATCGATGAAATCCGAAACAATCCGGAGGATCGATGCTATCTTTGCAAGAAGGCTGTTTTTGGTAAGATCATTGCCGCAGCCAGGGACCAGGGAATCGACGTGGTAGCAGACGGCACCAATTATGACGACATGGGAGATTACCGGCCGGGATTAAGGGCTTTGGGAGAACTGGAGGTTAAAAGTCCTCTTAAAGATAGTGGACTGACCAAAGCAGAGATACGGCTGCTTTCAAAAGAAGCTGGATTAAGCACCTGGGACAAACCGGCCTATGCCTGCCTGCTCACCAGAATCCCATACAATACGAAGCTTGAGGAAGAAGCATTTATTAAAATTGAAGCCGCAGAGAAAATCATGATGGATGCAGGTTTTAAGGCTGTGAGAGTGCGATGCCACGGAGATCTTGCCAGAATCGAAATCAGCAGGGAGGACAGAAAAAGGATCCTTGATGAAAATCTTCTGGATGAACTGTCCGTCAAAATAAAAGAGGCTGGCTTCAGGTATGTTACGCTGGATCTGGAGGGTTACAAGATGGGAAGTTTTAACGATACGATTGAAAAACGCTGAAATGGTGAAGTGCTGAAGAGGAGAAAATATGAACAAAGAGGATCTATTTAAACTGCTGCAATCATTTAAAAATGAAGAAATAAATATCGAGCATGCGGCCAAAGTCCTGGAAGAGCTGCCCTACAAGGATCTGGGATATGCCAATATCGACAATCACAGGGAGATGCGTACAGGTTACCCTGAGGTCATCTACTGTGAAGGTAAAACCATCGAGCAGGTTTCCGGGATCATCAGGTACATGATGGGAAGAAACAACAATATTCTGGCAACCAGAGCAAGAACGGAAATGTATCAGGCGGTGAAGGAATTTTGTCCTGAGGCAGAATACAATGAACTTGGCCGTGTCATCACCATAAGAAAGAAAGATCCTGGAGAGACAGAAACCTATATTGCCATTGTGGCAGCGGGGACATCGGATCTTCCTGTCGTCGAGGAGGCGTATGAAACCGCCAGGATCCTGGGCAATAAGGTAGTCAAGGTCAATGACGTAGGCGTTGCGGGCATTCACCGTCTTATGGCGAGAATGGACGTCATCCGGGGGGCAAGGGTTGTGATCGTCATTGCCGGTATGGAAGGCGCTCTGGCCAGCGTCGTTGGTGGAATGGTAGAAAAGCCTGTGATCGCAGTGCCCACCAGTGTGGGGTATGGAGCAAACTTCGGAGGCCTGGCAGCACTGTTGGCCATGCTGAACACCTGTGCAAGCGGAGTAAGTGTGGTTAATATCGACAACGGCTTCGGAGCCGCCTTTAATGCAAGTATAATCAATAAGCTGTAAAAGGTGGGGTGATAACATGTTTATCAAAGGGAAATATAATACGGCAGTGGTATTTGCGGATCTTATCGATGAGAAAGCCATTGAACAGATAAGGGAGCTTTGCGACCAGGACTGGACAGAAAATCTTAAAATCAGAATCATGCCGGATGTCCATGCAGGAGCCGGATGTACCATCGGAACTACCATGACAGTCACTGACCGAGTGGTCCCGAACCTTGTGGGAGTGGATATCGGCTGTGGGGTAGAGGTAGTAAAATTCAAGCTGGAAACCCTTGATTACAGGAATCTGGATGATTATATCCGTGGAAATATTCCCAGTTCATTTAAGGTGTACGATAAAATATTTCATGATTTTGATCTTAGCGGTTTAAAATGTCTGAATCATCTTGATAATCATGACAGGATCAAGCGCTCCGTAGGAACCCTTGGAGGAGGAAATCATTTCATCGAGGTAGCCGTTGATCACATTGGGTATCAGTATCTTTCTGTTCACTGCGGCAGCAGAAATCTGGGGAAACAGGTTGCCGAATATTATCAGGAAAAGGCCTTCAGGGTGTTGAAAAGCAAACATGCCGGAAAAGAAACAAAGGTTAGAAAACCCCTGGCTTACCTTACCGGAGAAGATTTTGACGATTACATCAACGACATGAGGATCGTACAGCGCTTTGCGGCTGTCAACAGGGAAATCATTGCCGGACGGATCCTCTCGCGATTTGACATCAAACCCATAGAGCAATTCACTACCGTCCATAATTATATTGACCTGGAGAAGATGATCTTAAGAAAAGGAGCTGTATCGGCCAATTTGGGAGAGAGGCTTATTATTCCTATGAACATGCGGGATGGAGCCCTGATCTGCACCGGAAAAGGAAATCCGGAGTGGAATTATTCCGCTCCCCATGGCGCCGGAAGACTAATGAGTCGAACAGAAGCCAAATTAGCCATCAATCTGGAAAATTTCAAAAAATCCATGAAAGACATCTATACGACCTCCGTAAGCCGAAGAACCCTGGATGAAGCACCGGATGCCTATAAGCCGATTGAAAGTATTATGGGTTTCATCCGGGACACGGTTGAAATAAACGAAATCATAAGACCGGTTTATAATTTTAAAGCTGAGGAATAATCAGAAAACATAAAAGTACACAATAAAATATTCAAAAGGTCTTGAAATTTCACTTCATACTGAGTATAATAGTAAAGCACAAGAAAATACTGCGAAAGTGGCTCAGTGGTAGAGCATCGCCTTGCCAAGGCGAGGGTCGCGGGTTCAAATCCCGTCTTTCGCTCCAATTGATCAAACACCCCACAATGCTGTGGGGTTTACTTATAACATATATACAATATCAAATGCGCCCTTAGCTCAGTGGATAGAGTGGCAGACTTCGAATCTGTTCGCCGGGGGTTCGAATCCCTCAGGGCGCGCCATTTTCAAACCTTTTAAGGCTTTCGGAGCCTTTTTTTTGTTGTCTTAAATAGTGTTAGAAAATTTTGTTAATAACAATAATTCTGGGAAAGTTATGAAATAAATTTCATATATTTTGTTGAATTCTAATCATTTACGTGATATTATACTGGAGAGAAATATATTTCACGCCCTAAAAAGTGATTTCAGGAGGACCTAAAGGTCCTCCTTTTCTATGTCCAAAATTACAATTAAATTAAAGCGACGGGATAAACTTTTAATAGCATCGTGCCGTTGAGATATTCGGGTTCATCTTTGGGTAAATATAAGATATACCTAAAATGAAATTATATTATATTGAAAGTGGGAATAAAATGTGGAAAACAAAAGTAAGAATGATCAATTAGTGGTTGTATGGTCCAGTGCCGATAAGGACGTGGCAATTTCCATGGTATTCATGTATACCTATAACTCGAAATTAAAAGGGTGGTGGGATGACGTAACACTGATCATATGGGGACCCTCATCAAAGCTTCTTAGCGAAGATAAAGAACTTCAGGACTATGTAAAGAAGGCTCAGGATATCGGTGTCAAGTTTCAGGCATGCAGAAAATGTTCAGACATGTATGGTGTAACAGAAAAACTGGAAGCTCTCAATATTGAAGTGATCTTTATGGGGGAACCTCTCACCGATTATCTAAAAAGTGGCTGTAAAGTGATTACATTCTGAAAGGATAATTTAACAATAATTGGGTATCATTATAATATGAAGTTATATTGGAAAAGAGTAGTTTTGTAGTGGGAGGTAGTATAAAATGAAAAAGATTTTGATTCCAATTGACGGTTCTGAATACTCAGATAGAGCCATCGAAAAAGGCAAGGAAATTGCAAAAGCATTTGATAGCAGCATAGTGATTATCAACGTAGTTGACAATATATTTCCCGTTATCCCATTTGGTATGACAGGCGTGGCTAATCTCGGACCAACAATGGATATTCTGGCAAAAAAATCAGATGAAGATTCTAAAAGACTTCTGGAGGAAGCAAAAGAAAAATTTGGCGATTTGAAGTCCAAAGTCGAAACCAAATCTCTGGAAGGAAATCCTGCATTACGAATCGTAGAATATGCAGAGAGCAATAATATCGATCTGGTAATCATGGGGTCGGAAGGTCTGGGGCAGGGACTTAAAGGTGTTCTTCTAGGCAGTGTAACCAACAGAGTCATACATGGTATCGATTTGCCCGTGCTTATCGTTAAATAAACGGATGTCTGAAAAACAGGAAGCACCCATAGACAAACTATGAGTGCTTCCTGTTTTTGAGGTTCATTCAATCGATATCGATTTCTTTTCTTCTATTGTACCTTCTACCTTAGGGAGTGTGATGATTAATAAACCATTTTCGAATTTCGCTTTGATGCCGCCCTCGTCAATATTGTCTACATAGAACGAACGGGACATGGATTCAAATTGACGTTCCTTACGAATGTAATTTTCTTTTTCTACATTTGTTTCTTCACTTTTTTCGTAAGAAATAATTAGTGTTTTATCTTTGTAATCAATTTTTATGTCCTTTTTATCAGCGCCGGGAAGTTCAGCTTCTACAGTAAATAATTTGTCGTCTTCTTTGATGTCAACTTTCATGAATGTGCCTTTCATGAATCCAGGAACCCAGGGTTCTTTTTTGAAATCATCGAAGAAATCACCTATGGCAAAACGTTCAGGTTTCAAAAGTTCATGTTTTTTTGACATTACAGAGACCTCCATTTCATATTTATTATATAACAATTTTACCCAATTTAAGATTAAACGAAACGAAAAGCAGGAGTAGAGGACCTTTGTGAAAATTTGCTGAAAATGATTTGGGAAGTTGTAAAATGAAATGACCAAATTTAATTAAATAAAAAAAGATTCATTTGAAGAAATCTGATATAGTGTTAATCACGACAAAAACTACTATAAAGGAATGACTTCAAATGAATCTAACTAATCATACTACAAATGAAAAAAGAAATAAATACCTAAC
>JAAXUP010000077.1 GCA_013335935.1 Eubacteriaceae bacterium
ATGGATGCTTCAGGAAAATATTTTCTGATAGACCCAATGACCTGCTTATATTCTTCTTTGGTGTATCTTCTTTTCATGTTTTTAAGGACTTCCTTCGCTCCACTTTGCATAGAAACATGGAAGTGATCACAAATTTTTTCTGCTGCTGCGATTTCTTTTAAGAACTCCTCTGTTAGAAGGTTAGGCTCCAGAGAACTGATCCGGATCCTTTTGAGGCCTTCAATTTGATTCAACCTTAAGATGAGTTCCTGCAGGGTGCCTTCCTTGGAATCCTTACCAAATGCTGAGATGTTGATTCCCGTCAGGACGAGCTCTTTATTTCCATTCGCCGCCATTTTTTCAGCTTCCGAAATAATATTTTCCATCTTTCTGCTTCTTACAGGGCCTCTGGCATATGGAATGATGCAGTAGGCGCAGAACTGGTCACAGCCTTCCTGGATTTTAATAAAGCCTCTTTCCCGGTCCTTGACGTCACTGATGGTAAGCTCCTCATATTCCTTCAGAGCCATGATGTTTTTGACGGCATTTATCTGATGGCCTTCACTGATAACCTTCTCAATGTATTCAACGATTTTATGCCGGTCGTCGTTTCCAATGATCAGGTCAACTTCAGGTATGCTTTCAAGTTCAGTGGAAGCCGTCTGAGCGTAACAGCCACAGACAACCACGATGGCCTCCTCGTTGGTTCTTTTGGCTCTTCTTATCATCTGCCGGGATTTTCGGTCTCCAAGATTTGTCACCGTACAGGTATTGATTATATAAACATCAGCCTTTTCTTCAAAGCTTACAATTTCATAATCCTGACTTTGGAGGATCTCCAAAATAGCCTCGCTGTCATAAGTATTTACTTTACAGCCTAAAGTGTGTATAGCGGCTGTTTTCATTTGTTTTCCTCCTGCTATGTTCATAACTCGTATTCATACACGATCATTGATAATAACGCCATGCCGGCGGTCTCTGTCCTTAGGATCCTTTTCCCCAGACTTGCGGAAATCACACCCATATTTTCAAGACATTCAATTTCTTCTTCAGAAAAGCCACCTTCAGGACCCACGATTATTCCTACGTGTTTAACCTCCCTATGTTCTCTGAAAACTGATTTCAGGGATTTATCCTTTTCTGATTCATACGCAACGATATTCAAACTGTTATTTTTTAATTCATTACTTAGCTCTTTAAGTTTTACAGGCTTTGCAACCTCAGGGAGGATCCCTCTCTTTGACTGTTTCGCCGCTTCAATGGAAATTTTATTCCACCGTTCATTTTTTGTATTTTTTTCATCCAGCTTCACAATGGTTCTTTCAGTGATTAGCGGCACGATCCGAAAAACTCCCAGTTCCACAGCTTTTTGGATGATGGTTTCCATCTTCTGTCCTTTGGCAATCCCCTGGTATAGGGTGACCTTCACATCCAGTTCCGTCTGATTCACCACATTATCGGTAATATTCAGCAGAGTTTCATGTTTTGATATGGCTGAGATCACACAAAGGTATTCCTGCCCTTCCCCATCTGCAATGAGAAGATTTTCCCCGATTTTCATTCTCAGAGATTTAGAGAGATGTGCGTGGTTTTCACCACTTATGATTATTTCGTTCTTTATCCCATCAACATCCGTCTTATTGACAAAAAATTTCTGCAAGCTCTTACCTACAGCTTTCTGGCAACAACAGATGCCCATTCGTTCAACTCTTCGATCTCAACAATTTCAAAGCCAGAATTTAAAATGTTATCCACAACCTCATCCAGTTTGTTCAGGATAATCCCTGAAGATATGAACAAGCCCTTCTCTTTCAGGTAAGGTTTTATCTGAGTGGTCAGGTTGATGATGACTTCAGCAAGGATATTCGCGATGATCACGTCCGCTTTCTCATGAACCACATCAAGAAGGTCTCCTTCCCTGACTTCGATGATCTCTGTCAGGTTGTTTTTTTCAACATTCTCTCTTGCCACCTGTACTGCCATGGAATCCAGATCAACAGCAATGACTTTTTTGCATTTTAGCTTTCCAGCTGCCAGGGCCAAAATCCCGGATCCGCAGCCGATATCAATGACCACGTCCCCTGCTTTTACATACTGCTCCAGGTTCTCGATACAAAGCTGAGTGGTTTCGTGAAGTCCCGAACCAAAAGCCATCCCCGGATCCATTTCGATGATCAGATCATCATCGTTCTTGTAATAGTTTTCCCAGGTAGGCTTGATTACGATTTTATTTCCTAATCTCACCGGTTTGTAATATTTTTTCCAAGAATTCGACCAGTCTTCCTGGTTGACTTCCGTGATGGTAAGTTCGCAGCTTCCAGGTTCAAGGCCGCAGCTGGGCAGAGTTTTCAGCCGGTCAAGGATACGGTTTATTGCCTCGTTATAATCGATGGTTTCATTAAGATATCCTTTGATAATGGACAAGTCAGGATCCATTCCAAGAAGTGACTCGTCAGAAAAATCCCAACTGAGAGGGATATTGCTTTTCATTATCATCATATCGCTGGGAGATTCAATAACGACACCTTCTGCTCCTTCTTCATAAAAAATATTGGAAACAGCTTCCTCTGCCTCTGGTGTTGTCTTGATCTGCACTTCTATCCACTTCATAATCTCATGGCCTCCGTCTATATTTACACGTTAAATAGCAGTACGGCTCCCCAGGAGACCGACTGCTTCCAAATGACGATTCAAATCGCTACAGTTAATTATATATAAAGGTGTTTTATAAATCAAGGGCGTTAATGCATCAATTCGTACAAAAGCACGATGCCGGCAATATGCCCGGGATAAAAAACATAGAAAAAATACTTTGGCAGGCTAATTTGATGCTGGTAATCCTTATTGATCAAGGGCAAGGCAAAAATGCAGAGAAACTGGATATTTGAAAAGATGAGGTACAAGGGGATCCCCTCGCTTGCATAGACGGAAACCAGGTACCCGGCTGTAAGGACAAGCAGTCCCATGCTCCTGACTGTATTCTCTTTTAAAACATAAAACATCAAAACAACAAGTATCCCATAAATTCCGTAATCAAAGGATATCCCGGTCAGCGCCTCCAGTCCCAGGGGGAAAAGCAAGGCGGCAAACATAAGGATATAGTGCTTATTCTTCAGAAAGTATAAGACAATCAGGGAAATTGAAAAGGTGAACATCACATTCTGGTATAACGGGTCTATATTCAGGATGATGGCAAAAAAGTAAAAAGGTATGGCCGTTGCCGCCGCAAAAATCAGCATTCTTTTTAGATATGACCCAAAATTTGACGTTCTGCTGAAGCCTTCTGCAACCTGAAATGCAAAAATCGGAAATGCGATCCTTCCGATCATACGAAAAATGATCGTGTCCGGAAAAAATACTGCCCCTGCATGATCAGCTACCATCGCCAGAGCAGCGATGATTTTCAGCATGTCATTTTTTTTATAATCAGTCATATTCTTCTCCTCCGTCAATGCTTTCATAATTTCTATCTTCATTTACATTTGTAAATCTCAGTGTTATAATGATATAAATTTATTATACCTAATTTATCGTCAAAAATACACGTAATGCTATTACAGTCAGTACCTTAGAAAACTCAGGTACTGTTTCTGACGTCATAATAAGTTTGAAAAAAATGTGAATTTAAATCCGGAGGTGAAATATGAAAGCAATAATTACGGTTATCGGAAAAGACAGAGTTGGAATCATCTATAATGTTTCACAAATTTTAGCAGACAACAACGTAAATGTTGAGGATATCAGTCAGACCATCATGCAGGATTACTTTACAATGATGATGCTTGTGGACCTTTCAAAATTAAAGTGCGATTTTAATACATTGAAGGACATTCTCGAGAAAAAAGGCGATGAAATAGGCCTTTCCATAAGAATTCAACGAGAAGAGATATTTAAAACCATGCACACAATTTAGGAGGAAGCAAAATGACTTTATACAATAATAATATATTCGAAACGATCAGGATGATCGAGAAGGAAAAGCTGGACATCCGGACCATCACCATGGGTATTTCCCTTCTCGATACAATGGATTCTTCCGGAGATAAAGCAAGAACCCGGGTTTACGATAAAATTATGAGACTTGCCAGGGATCTTGTTAAAACTGGCAATGATATCGAAAATGAATTCGGCATCCCCATCATCAATAAGAGGATTGCTGTAACACCTATCGCCATCATCGGGGCTGCCAGTGATGATAAGAATTTTTTGGCTTTTGCACATACCCTGGATAAGGCCGCCAAGGAAGTCGGTGTTAACTTTATCGGCGGGTACTCAGCATTGGTACAAAAAGATTTCACAGACAGCGACCGGCTTTTTATCAATTCCATCCCTCAGGCGCTCTATGAAACGGAGCGGGTATGCTCCTCTGTAAATATCGGCAGCACCAAAAGCGGGATCAATATGGACGCCGTAAAAATGATGGGAAAAGTCATTAAAGACACCGCTTATCTTACCCGGGACAATGATTCCATCGGCTGTGCCAAGCTTGTGGTTTTTGCCAATGCCGTGGATGACAACCCTTTCATGGCAGGTGCCTTCCATGGTATTGGAGAAGGTGAAGCTGTCATAAATGTCGGGGTCAGCGGTCCTGGGGTTGTAAAATGCGCTCTGGAGAAGGTCAAAGGAGAGCCTTTGAATATCGTTGCTGAAACCATTAAAAAGACTGCCTTTAAAATCACCCGCGTCGGTGAGCTTGTAGGGCTTGAGGTATCTAAAAGGCTCAATGTTCCTTTTGGAATTCTCGACCTGTCCCTTGCTCCCACACCGGAAATTGGAGACAGCGTTGCCAGGATCCTTGAAGAGATTGGTCTGGAAGCCTGTGGTACTCACGGAACCACTGCAGCACTGGCTCTTTTAAATGACGCAGTCAAAAAAGGCGGAATCATGGCCTCATCTTCTGTAGGAGGATTAAGCGGAGCTTTCATACCGGTTAGTGAAGATGAAGGGATGATCGCAGCGGTAACAAACGGAGCCCTTACTTTCGACAAACTCGAAGCCATGACCAGCGTATGCTCAGTAGGTCTGGATATGATCGCGATTCCCGGAGATACCAGCGAATCCACAATTTCTGCAATCATCGCTGACGAAGCGGCAATCGGTGTCATCAATAACAAAACCACAGCCGTCAGGGTAATCCCTGTTTACGGAAAAGGCGTTGGGGAGACCGCATCCTTTGGAGGCCTTCTGGGATATGCTCCCATCATGCCTGTTAATCCCTATTCCTCTGAAGCCTTCATAAATAGAGGAGGCAGAATACCTGCCCCCATCCACAGCTTTAAAAATTAATTTCATTTTCTGTTAAAAATGTTTCCAGACAGCTGTTGATGCTGTCGTAATCATAACCCTTTAACATGAGCGCCTGGATGACCTTTGCTCTTACCGCATGGTCCTCCAGGTTCTTTTTTTTGTATTTTACATAAGCGTTTTTCACATAGCCGGAGAGTTTTTTTAAAAATTCGTCGGAACTGCTGTTATCTTCCACGTTGTCTTTCAGGCACCTTTTAATAATGTCGTACCCGAATCCCTTTTCCACAGCCCTCTGGGATATTTTATAGTTTTTCTGTTTTACGGGATCTCTTCTGTATTTTTTATCCAGACTTCCGATATATTTGATCAAAATCTGTTCCTCGTCTTCCGGAGAATACAGGGAGTCAAAATTTTTGTCAACGAGCTCCTGGCTGATGCCCTTTTCCTTAAGCTCATACCGCACTTTTCTCCTGGAGGAATACGAAAAATTCATTCGATCAGCTGTATAATTTTTCATATACTCCTCATCATTCAGGAAACGGTAGCTCGCAAGCTTTTCCACTACCTTATGAGTGATCCCTTCAGCAAACTCTTTTTCCGTCAGGTATTTTTCTACTTCTTTGGTTGTCCGGCTTTTAAAGGATAAATACTTAATGCTTAAATTATATGCTTTTTTCAGGTCGATTTCGTATTGAAGCGACTTGATCCCTTCTTCATCCAGCTCGGCTCCCCGTCTGATGCCATTAAGATAAATCAGCTCGGCATCGATATCTGAAAAATACTCTCCATCAATGAAAACCTCATAGGCTTCATTCCTGCCTTTTTTTTTCTTGATTTCCGTTACTAATCCCATGATCAGTAAACCTTCACGCCATCTTTTGTTACAAGGCCATGGATCAGTCTGTTCTTGGTCACTTCTTCATCTGAAAAACAATAGCTGTCCGATAGTTTTTTCAGCGCTTCTTCCCCTTTAGCGAGATCATTGGTGTGAATGGTTGCGATGATTTCGTCCGGAAATACCTTTTCCCCAACTTTTTTATTGAGATATATCCCTACGCTCAAATCCACAGCTGCATCCTTTTTCTCTCTGCCGGCACCTAAAATCAGGGCACAGTTTCCAATACCCAGAGCATCTATGCTTTTGACATACTTTGTTCCAGCGGATTTAAGTTCAAGGACATAAGCCGCCTTGGGCAGAAGTTCCGGATCCATAACCATATTGATATCACCGCCCTGGGTTTGAATAAACTGAGCGAATTTCTTGAACGCCCTGCCGTCATTGACGCTGTTCTGAAGCATATCAATGGCATCTTGCCTTGTCTCAGCATTCCCGGTCATCATAATCAGTTCGCTGCCAAGGGTGATGCAGAGCTGATACAGGTCATCGGGTCCTTTGCCATTCAGTGTCAGGATTGCTTCCTTGACTTCAAGGGCATTTCCCACCGCTCTTCCAAGAGGCTGCTCCATATCGGTGATGATCGCTTCCGTATTTCGTCCCATTTCCGTACCGATTTTCACCATGAGCCTGGCAAGACTGAAGGCATCTTCCTCGGTTTTCATAAATGCGCCGCTTCCTACCTTAACATCCAGAAGGATTGCCTGAGAGCCTGCGGCTAATTTTTTACTCATGATGCTCCCTGCAATCAGGGATATATTGTCGACTGTTCCAGTGACGTCCCGAAGAGCATACATTTTTTTATCCGCAGGCGCCAGATTTCCTGTCTGTCCGGCAATAGCGATTTTTATCTCATTCACATTTTTTATAAATTGTTCTTCCTTCATATCAGCACTGAATCCTTTTATGGATTCCAGTTTGTCGATGGTGCCTCCCGTGTGCCCAAGACCTCTCCCGGACATTTTGGCTACGGGTATTCCGCAGGATGCCAGCATGGGCGCCAGAACAAGGGTGGTTTTGTCCCCTACCCCTCCTGTGCTGTGCTTGTCCGCAACAATGCCCTTGATCGTAGAAAGATCAATAACGTCTCCGGAATTCATCATAGCCTCGGTTAAATAAACGGTCTCCAGATCGGTCATCTTTTGAAAATATATGCTCATTAAAAGAGCAGATGCCTGATAATCCGGGATTTCACCTGATGTGTAGCCTTTAACAAAAAAGTTGATCTCTTCCTGGCTCAGTTCTCCGCCATTTCTTTTTTTTAAGATGATCTCAATCATTCTCACGAACTCACCCTCTGTCCTGTTTAATCGATTCGTTAAATTTGTATCTGGCTTCTTCTCCAGACCACTGGGAGATCTTGTTGCCCTTATAAGAGCATTCCAGAACATTTTTCGTAAGATCAAGCTTCCATTTCAGCATTTCTTCCTGGTACGTGCCGGTAACGGCTATCTCTTCAAGAATTCTTGAGTTGTTTTCAAAATACTCTGTGTAAATATATTTCATACCTTCTTCATGATACTTATTCAAGTCAAGGGACATCGCCTGCAGTATCCAGTAATGCTCTTCGTTGTATTTGATCAATAGCTTGCTTAGATATCTTCTGTTCACAAAAATCCAGGTTTCAATGGGAAATTCCCTGAACTCACTTTCCAGCTGCTTATATCTTTTGCTTTGAAGCTTAATGAATCCTTTCAATGTGAGCTCTGATTCCACAAGCTCGATAAAATCTTCATCGCTTATCAGTCTTAGAAATTCGTCCATCTCGGCTTCTTCAAGCTCATCTTTTTTATCAGCTGCCATAATGATATCTCTGAAGATATCCCGGTTTATCCAGACCCAATCCAGATCGCTTAGATTATTGTATCCAAAGATTTCTTCCATTGTTACGCTGCCAATTAGTTCAGCAATTCTAATCGAGTCCATTTTACACCTCCGTATGATATTTTATTCTTCCTCCATAAAGGGATACTGGTAATCCTCTGGGGGCATCAGGTTTTCTTTCACTGTCTGAGGACTTATCCACCTCATCAGATTCAGTTTGCTGCCAGCCTTGTCATTTGTCCCGGATAGCCTGCTCCCTCCAAAGGGCTGCTGTCCGACAATCGCACCAGTGGGTTTGTCATTTATGTAAAAATTCCCGGCAGAATGTTTTAACGCATTCTTCATATATTCTATCACAGTTCTGTCCTGAGCGAACACGGCACCTGTCAGTGCGTAGCCGGAAGTCCCATCACAAAGCTTTAAGGCAACATCAAAATCAATGTCCTCGTATATATAAATTGTCAGCACAGGACCGAAAATTTCCTCTTCCATGGTTTTGAAATGCGGGTCTCCAGTCTGTATGATGGTGGGTTCCACAAAATAGCCTTTGGAATCGTCATAGCCACCCCCAAATAATATTTCTGCATCTTTTGATTTTTTTGTGTAGTCGATATAACCTTTGATCTTGTCAAAAGCTTCCTGGTCTATGACAGCGCCTATAAAATTTGTGAAATTTTCAACATCGCCCATTTTAATAGTGGGCATGACGGCCTTCAATTCTGTCAGCACCTCCTCCCATAGGCTGGAGGGGATATACGCTCTTGAGGCGGCAGAGCATTTCTGACCCTGATATTCAAAGGCGCCCCGAATCAGCCCTGTGACCAGAGCTTTCACATTAGCACTGCTATGGGCAAATATGAAGTCTTTTCCTCCGGTTTCCCCCACAATTCTCGGATAGTTTTTATATTGTTCCAAACTCTCGCTTATTGTTTTCCACATTTCTTTAAAAACCTTCGTTGAACCCGTATAGTGAAGCCCGGCGAAATCAGGATTACTAAAAACCAACTCTCCCATGAGCGTTCCCTTCCCGGGAACAAAATTAATGACTCCGGGGGGCAAACCTGCATCCATCAGGAGCTTCATCACAAAATACGAGGAATAAACTGAAGATGAGGCTGGCTTCCAAAGCACAGTATTCCCTGTCATTGCCGGTGCCGCCGGGAGATTTCCGGCGATGGAAGTGAAGTTGAAGGGCGTCACCGCCAGAACAAATCCTTCCAAAGGCCTGTAGATGCTCCGATTCCAGGTGGTGTTGTCAGAGATTGGCTGATCTCTGTAGATTTCACTGAGAAAATAACTGTTGAATCTAAAAAAATCACAAAGTTCGCAGGCGGAATCGATTTCAGCCTGATAAACCGTTTTGCTCTGAGAGAGCATTGTGGCTGCATTTAGGGTTGATCGATAGTGTGTGGAAAGCATTTTTGCTGCCTTCAAAAATATGCTCAGCCTGTTTTCCCAGCTTAAAGCTTCCCACTCTTTCTTTGCATCCAGGGCTGCAG
>JAAXUP010000168.1 GCA_013335935.1 Eubacteriaceae bacterium
CGAATTATTAGAAGAATTAGTAAAAAGTTATTTTGATCATCTAAAGTAAACTAGATTCAAGACCCTTTTACCTAAGAGGGTCTTTTTAGTTGAGTTAAATGCAAAAGCGTTGAACTGTTGAAGTGTTGAAATGTGAAAAGCGACGTAGGGGCGAACAGTGTTCGCCCGTAAGCTCTTTAGTGAATATATCTGGCATACTTAGGACTTGCGACTTAGGACTTATTGGTGGTTGGGTGACTATGTGGTTGGCGAAAAGCGAAATGCAAAAACGTGTAAATGTTGAAATGTTGAAGTGCTTAAATGCGAAAAGCGACGTAGGGGCGAACAGTGTTCGCCCGATAAACTTTGAAACATTGAAGGTAGGGGACGCATTTCATGCGTTCCGCGAAATACGAAATATTAACATACATGTGCTCTGGAAATATAATTTTTAAGCATTTAAGCTAACCACCCAACCACCCAACCACCTAAGATCCTAACACTCACCCCAGGAGGTACTCCATGATCTACAACCAACTTGGCAACACCGGAATCCTTGTTTCCAAACTCTGCTTCGGCAGCCTGACCCTGGGGCCTCTTCAGGCGAATCTGTCTGTTGAAAGGGGAGGGGAACTGATTGCCTATGCCATGGAAAAAGGTGTAAACTTTTTGGATACTGCAGCTCTTTACAACAATTATGGACAAATCAGGGAAGGCCTCAAAAGAAGCAGCCGGGAACTGATCATTGCCACCAAATCCTATGATTTTGAAAGAAGCGGCATCAAGGCAAATTTCGAAAATGCCAGAAGGAGCCTGGACCGTGATGTCATTGATATTTTCATGCTCCATGAACAGGAAAACGAGATGACCATAAAAGGCCATATGGAAGCCCTTGATTATCTTCTTGAGCAAAAGGTCAAGGGAAACCTCAAGGCGGTAGGCATTTCCACTCACAGGGTGGAAGGCGTCCTGGGCGCCTGCAAATTCGATTTTCTCGATGTGATCCATCCTATCATGAACTTCAGGGGTCTGGGCATTGAAGACGGCAGCGCTGCTGACATGGAAAAGGCAATAACTTACGCCCACAGCAAGGGGAAAGGGATCTTTGCCATGAAGCCTTTGGGAGGCGGAAACCTCATCAAAGAACGTGAGGAAGCCTTCAAATACCTATCCCAGCAGAAAAATATTCATTCTATTGCAATTGGTATGCAATCCGAGGCGGAAATAGAGTATAATATAGCTATGGTTCTTGGGGAAGAAGTACCGGCGGACATTTCGGAAACGACAGCTCGCCGGACAAAAACCCTGCATATCGATGAGTGGTGCATCGGCTGTGAAGCCTGCATTTCGGTGTGCGGTCAGAAGGCGCTTTTCATGGAACAAGGAAAAGCACAGGTAAATAAAGAAAAATGCATCCTCTGTGGATATTGCGGAGCCAAATGCCCACAATTTTGCATAAAGGTGATATAGGAGATATAATGGGAAGACTAATGGGTTTAGATGTAGGGGACAGGACCATCGGTATCGCAATATCGGATCCTTTGGGATATACTGCCCAAGGAATAACAACTCTGAAAAGAGGTTCCCTGGACATGGATTTACAGGAACTGAAGACTTTGGTGGCTGAAAAAGATGTAAGCACCCTGGTGATCGGACTTCCTAAGAACATGAACGGAACAACAGGACCTCAGGGAGAAAAGGTTATAACCTTTGCAAACTTCCTAAAAAAAAGGCTGGGCTGTGAAATAATCCTTTGGGATGAACGGCTTTCCAGCAGATTCGCCGACAATATCATGTTGGAAAGCGATACAAAGCGGAAAAAACGGAAAGAATTAATTGATATGGTTGCTGCGCAAAGTATTTTGCAGGGCTATATGGATTCTAAATAATAAAAGCAAATATAGGAGGAAACAAGAATGAGCAATAAAGAGCATCATGTACATGACGAAAACTGTGGTCATGACC
The DNA here is from genome assembly GCA_013335935.1 of Eubacteriaceae bacterium. Taxonomy (GTDB): domain Bacteria; phylum Bacillota; class Clostridia; order Eubacteriales; family Alkalibacteraceae; genus JAAXUP01. The sequence goes on from JAAXUP010000168.1 coordinate 1,945, forward strand.
ACGAACTGGAAAACACGATAAAACTTATCGACGAAAACGGAGACGAAACAGAATTTGAGATAATCATAACCTTAGAAAAAGATGGAGTGGAATATGCCATCCTGAAAAATCCGGGAGATGACGAAGATGATATGTTCGCCTTCAGAATCGATGAAGACGAAGATGGCGAAATCCTCGTTCCGGTTGAAGATGAAAAAGAAATCGAAATGATCCAGCAGATATACAACGAAATGGCTGACGAAGATACAGAAGAAGAGTAAAACTGATTTTCTGCGTCTGTTCAGGTTTGCACATAGCATTTAATGATGAGAAAGCAATTTGTTGTTATTAATCCAACAGATTGCTTTTTTTAGAGCAGGAAAGTTCGATTGACAAATACCATTTATTAGCATATACTTAATTGATAACAATTATTAATTGATAAGTGGTGATATCGTGCCTAATGTGCAAAAAATAAAAGAACTCTTAAAGGAAACGGGTTATAAACTCACACCTCAGAGAAGATTTATTATTGATTCAATGATCGACAGAAAAAAAAGCCATCTGAGTATTGAGGAAATATTTACAGAAGTAAAAAAGGTTTGCCCGGAAATCGGTATAGCCACAGTCTACAGAACAGTTCAGCTGTTTGAGGATGTTGGCATAATGGCAAAACAATACTTTGATGACGGCTGCTACAGATACGAAATAATTGACGATTCAAAAAATCACAACCACTATCATCTCAAATGCAATACCTGTGGAGAGGTTTTTGAAATAGAGGACAATTATTTTGATGAGCTGGAAAGCCATATAGAAAAAGACAAAAAATTCAAGATAACTAATCATAAAGTTACATTCTACGGATTATGCGAAAAATGCAGTAAAATGAGCGGATGAAGTTAAAAAAACGAAAGGAGAATATTTTTGGCTAGTAAAAAAAATAAATTAAAGGTTATCCCCTTAGGAGGACTTGGTGAGGTCGGAAAAAACATCACGGTATTCGAATATAAGAGGGAGATCATCATCGTGGATTGCGGAATAACCTTCCCCGATGAAACAATGTACGGAATTGACTTAGTATTGCCGGACTTTACTTACCTTGTAAACAACAAGGACAGAGTTAAAGGTCTGTTTCTCACACACGGACATGAGGATCACATTGGAGCGATTCCATATCTATTGAAGGAAATGAACATCCCTATCTATGGTACGAAACTTACCTTAGGGCTTCTTGAAAACAAGCTCAATGAACACGGATTATTAAAATCCACAGAAAGAATCATCGTAAGGCCGAAAGATCGAATCGATCTCGGTCCATTTAACATTGAGTTCATCAGGACCAACCATTCCATCGCGGACTGTGTTGCCATATGCATCCGAACCGATGCGGCTACTGTGATCCATACAGGCGACTTTAAAATCGACTACACACCTATTGACGAGGAGGTTATCGACCTTCATCGATTTGCCGAAATTGGACAGGAGGGTGTTGACCTGCTTATGGCGGACAGCAC